>RGAX01000300.1 GCA_009919985.1 Opitutaceae bacterium | reverse complement strand
TACGTTGATCTCCCGCGTATGTCCACGATGGGCCTTGAAATGCTGCGCGACGCCATCACCGCTTTTATCAATCGCGATCCCGAGAAAGCCCGTATGGTCGTTCCGCGTGACGGCGACGTTGATAACCTCAACCGTCAACTGCACCGCGAACTTTCCAGCTACATGGTGGAACGTCCTTCCAATATCTCACGCTGCCTGAACTTGATGGTGATCTCCAAAAGTCTCGAACGCATCGCCGACCACGCCACCAATATCGCCGAAGAAGTCGTCTATTTATACGAGGCCAAGGACATTCGCCACACCTCCGGTAAAGCCAATGAAGCCTAAAATTCTGCTCGTCGACGACGAGCCCGATGCGCTCGAAGTTCTCGGGTTTAAGCTGCGGCAGGCCGGCTACAACGCCCTCCTCGCCAAAGATGGCGCCCGGGCCATTGCTCTTGCTCGGGATGAACGCCCCGCGCTCATCGTGCTCGATCTCATGCTGCCTGAAGTTGACGGCCTAGAGGTTTGCAAAATTCTACGACGCGACCCGAACACCGCGACTATTCCCATCATCATGCTCACTGCGCGAGCCGCAGAGATGGATCGCGTCCTCGGGCTCGAGCTAGGCGCCGATGATTACGTCACGAAACCTTTCAGCCCCCGCGAACTACTGTTGCGCATCAAAAAACTCCTCGTGCGCACCCAAAGTAGCGAGGACACCAGCGCTGAACTGCGGATGGGTGAACTCACACTCGACGTGGGGCGCCATGAAGTGACGGTTGCAGGCGAACCTTTGGTGCTGACCGCGACTGAGTTTAAATTACTCGAAATTCTTATCCGTCGTCGTGGTCGCGTTCAAACGCGCGATCGGCTCCTGCAAGACGTCTGGGGCTACGACAATCCGATTGATAGCCGCACCGTGGATACGCACATGCGCCGTTTGCGCGAAAAACTCGGCGATATTGCTAGATATCTCGAAACCGTTCGAGGCGTCGGCTATCGTTGCCTAGCCGAAGAGTAATCCTCTATCTGTGGATTGGGCCTTCTTTCTGGCTCGTTCTCACATATGATGTTTATCTCGGTGCTTTTTCTGCTGTTGGCAGCGATTTTTGCGGTCGCTTGGTGGTTGGAGCGCGGGCGCAATCAGCGCCTGGAAACGGAGCGCTTGGGTCAGCTCGCCGAGCAACGCTTGCAACGTGAGAATGAGCTCCGCGAGCAAGCCCAGCGCACCGCTGCTCTTTTTGAGCGTATGATCGAAGGCCTTATCGTCGTCGATGCGGGGGGGCGCATACGCCTCGCCAACCGTGCCGCCGGCGAATTGTTTAATTTCACTCCTCCGGCTATTGGCCGGACTATTTTGGAAACCACGCGTCATCACGAAGTCGCCGCCCTGGTTACCAGACTGGAAAATGAGCCCGAAATTCTCGGTCATGAACTGCGTCTGGAGACGCTCGAGTCTCCCAAATTTCTGCAAGTCAATGCGCTCGCTTTGCGTGACGGCGATGGCGCACGAGATGGAGCTATTTTGGTGATTCACGATCTCACCAGACTCCGTCAATTGGAGGCTGTTCGTCAGGAATTTGTGGCTAACGTCAGTCACGAGCTGCGCACCCCACTATCATTGATCAAAAGCGCTGCAGAAACTTTGATCGACGGCGGAAAAGATGAGCCGGATTCCTTAATCCGATTTTTACAAATTATAGATAAACATGCCAATCGTCTGACGTTACTTATTGATGATCTCTTGATGCTCTCGACGTTGGATTCCGGCAATATCCGGCTTGCCCTCCAATCGGTTTCGTTGGGTGGGGCGGTGCAAGAAGTAGCCGACGATCTTCGTGGCCGCGCCCATGCGCGGGGCGTGACGATTAAAAACCAAGTGGGGCCTGCGTTGATCGTGCAGGCTGATCCTGATCGTTTGCGGCAGGTGATTTCCAATCTGATCGACAACGCGATCAAGTACGGGCGCATCGAAGGAGCGGTCGTCATCAGCGCGCGTAGTTTGGATTCACGCCGCATCGAAGTCTCCGTGCAAGATGATGGTCCGGGCATTCCCGCCGAAGCGTGTGCGCGGATTTTTGAGCGATTTTTTCGCGGCGATAAAGCTCGTTCACGCGAACAAGGAGGCACCGGCCTCGGGCTCGCGATTGTAAAGCACGTCGTTCAGGCGCACGGCGGAGAAGTCCGAGTGGAAAGTGCGCCGGGTGCGGGCGCGCGGTTTAGTTTTACGCTTCCGGTCGCTTAAGGCGGGAAGCTTTCGCGCCAAGCGAGCTGAGTCCATTCCGGCGGCGCCGTGAAAGGTTGTGGTGCGCCGATTGTGCTACGGCCGCGCTCGATATCGACGCGGAGCAAGCGGCCGAGGCGTTGCACGATTTCAGG
>RGAX01000299.1 GCA_009919985.1 Opitutaceae bacterium | reverse complement strand
CGAATATCAATGGGGCCTTTAGCCCAAGTTTAACCTCTGACGGATAAACAATAAATAAGAGGTGGTGAAACGAGGTTCAGATCATTTTGCGGGCACCGTGTTCAAGGAGTAGGCAATCGCGGGGTTCAAGGGTGATTCTCCCTGAGTGGAGGTGAGGCCTTTTAAGTTAAAGTCGTAGATAAAGCCGTGCTTCAGGTCGGCGAACTCGACGTCAGCGCTGAGTCCATCGGCGCTCACGGTGACTTTTGACGGCGTGATCTGGGTCAACTCGGTCTGCGGCGAGCCGTAGGGCTCGTGGTACTTGTAGTAATAACGGCGCACCGGCCACCGCGCAGGCTCGGCGGCACCGGCAGCCAGCGGAGCGGTAAAGGTGAAACGGAAACCGTGCGGCGTCGCCTGCATCGTGAGCGCTTCGAATGGCGTCTTCGTGAGCTTCACCGTGCCGATACCTTCACCGCCGGCCCAGATCAAGTGAGTGCGGCCGAGATAAAGCGTGTCGCCGACGAACAACAGACGATGGATGCCGCCGCGCAGCGCCTGGCTATCAACGAAACTCACGCACGCGCCTTGCCACACGCCGTCGACCTGCTCGGGCAGGAGTCGGAGCACGCGGCCAGAATTCATCTCACCCACAATCAGCTGTCCACCAAATGGACCCCACGCCGCCGTCTGCGGGATGAGAGTCATTGCAGTCGGCGAGCTTGCGTAGAAACTGTGCGGCAGGTTGATCGCCGCGACCGTGCGTAGGGCGTTGAGTTTTTCGATGGGGAGCTTGAGCGGCTCGGACCCGTCCCAGTTGGGCCGCCAGACCAGACTCGCCGGATGGCCATAAAAACCGCCGCGTTTGACCACGTGCACGGGACTGGTGCCGCGCCAATCGCCTTGGTTGTCGTTGATGAAAAAATTACCCGCCGCATCAAAGCCCATGCCGTCGGGCGAACGGAAACCTGTCGCAAACAGCTCGGCCGCGCCGGAGGCTTCGTCGATCTCAATGATACACCCGCGCCACTTCACACGCCCATACATGCGGCCCGCCTCGGTGGAGTTTTTCTTCCAATTGGCCACATCGTAGAATTTCTCGCGCGGTAGGCCGACAGGACTCCACTCGCCTCGGATTTCCTCGCGGATGGTGTCGCCCGCGGAAGCAAGGTTAAGGCTCACGTAGAGTTTACCGTTGGGTCCGCGCACAGGGCCAAAGGCGAACTCGTGGTAGTTGCCGGTCATACCAAAGTCGTCGAAGACGGTCTCGTAACGGTCGGCGATGCCGTCGCCATCGGTATCACGTAGGCGAGTAAGCTCAGGACGCTGCATCACGAGCAAGCTGTCGTCTCGGCCGAGCAACAAGCCGAGCGGCTCGTGCAGACCTTCGGCGAATATTTTCCAGCTCAGCGTCTTGAAATCATAAAACGCGACTTGGCCGTGGTGAAACGCAGCCGCGAGTCGACCGTCGGGTAAAAGCGCGAGGCCGCCGAGCTGCGGATCGACCCCGGGAGGGGTAGATATCTTGCCGATGGCGTAGTGTTGGCCGACGCGCGCATCGGCAGTGGGGATAGAGTCAGCGGCGCGCGCGAACTCGCTTAGGGCGAGAAGGGCGAGCACGTGGGAGCAAAATTTCACAAAGTTCATGGCGTGCAGAGCGCGGAAGTGAGCGTGAGGGTGACGTCGGCGGCTTGGGCGGGCGTGAGCGTGAGCACGTCACCCTGCCACGTGCCGGCCGAACTGGTCCACCGAGCGTTGGGATCGGCTGCGGCGCGGTAAAAAACCGGGCCAGTCGCGCGCGGGATTTGCAGACGCAGCGCGATGCCGGGGCGACCGACGGCAGGCAGGACGCGCTCGTAAACCTCGGTTTCGCCGGCGCGGTAATGAAACACCGGGCCGGTGGTCGTGGCGGCGTAGCCGAGGAATTTAACCTTGGGTGCGGCGGAATCCACGGCGCCGAAGCGCAACGGAAAATCGTCTTTGGACGCGCGCCACCATGGCTTGGTCGGAATGATCGGCAGAATCTTGCCGTTACCCGCCCAGTTTTCGGAGGCGTCAATAAAACTACCCTGCCACGCGTAACGCAGGCGGCACTGGCCCGCGTCCCAGCACACGTTCTGGCTCCCGACGAGTGCGATCGCGACGGCGGCCGGACCGGCATCGGGCATAAAGATGCGTTGGGCGAAGGGACGTTGTCCGCCACCGGCCACTGCGCCCTGTGCAACCATGGCCGGAATGTTGGGGTCCTTCTCGATGGGCGGGGGCGTCACACCGGCGTAGAGTGCGCCGTACATGATCATGCCGTGGCCAGGAAACGTGCAGACGTACGGATAGATTCCAGGGGTCGTTGGCACGGTGAACGTGATCGAGCCGGAGCCCTCTGCGGTGAGAA
>RGAX01000298.1 GCA_009919985.1 Opitutaceae bacterium | reverse complement strand
AATGAAAGTGGTTTTCATGGGGAATTTGATTTTTATAAAAAAAGCAGCCCGCGCGATTGAGCGGGCGCGGGCTGCTAGGGAAGTTAGACGAGTTTACAAGACGCGGCAAACGCGGATGCAGCTGAGTTACTCAGCGCATGGCGTCGCGGTTGGCTTGGTCGAGTTTGGCTTTGGTTAGGATCTCGGGTGCGACCTTGACGCCGGCTTGGGCGAGGGCGGCTTCGAGGAGGACTTCGCCCTTGAGGTAGCCGGTGCAGAGGGCGGCGATCTTGCCGTCGCGGCCGATGATGAATTGCTGCGGGATGCCGCCGACGCCGTAGAGTTTATGGGAGGCGCGATCAGAGCCACGTTCCTGCGGGTCGTGGGAGAACACCATCTCGGGATAGGTGGCTTGGTTTTTCTTCACCCAGGCATCGAAGGCGGCGCGGGTGTCGCTTGTGCACGAGGCGAGGACGACGACGCCTTGGTCTTTGTAGTGAGCGGCGACTTCGTTGGTGTGCGGCATCGAGGCGATGCAAGGGCCGCACCAGGTGGCCCAGAAATCCAGGATGACTATCTTGCCGCGGTAGTCGGAGAGTTTCACGGCTTTGCCGGTGAGATCGGTGGCGGGAAAATCGGGGGCCGCCGCGCCGACTTTGAGCATGGGGACTTTCACTTCCGGAACCGCAGGTTTGGTCTCCGCGGCGGTCCAGACTTTTTTCGGCATGTCTTCGGCCGCGAGTTTGACGCCGGCGCGCAGGAGCAGGTTGCCGATACCTTCAGCGACATTTGCGCCGCCACCGACGACGATGCCGACCATGTTACCTTTGGCGTCGATGACGTAGGCGTGGGGGACGGGCGCCATGGCTCCGCCGGTGAATATCAGTGGGGCGACTTTCTTCATGTGATCACGCTGAAGGGTTCCGAATGCCTTTTTTTCCTCCGGAGTCATCTCGTTGAAATCTTTCGCAGGTTGCGGGCCCTTGCCCGCGGGGTCGAAGTACACGGGAAAGCTGAATTTGCCGGCGTTCTTCACCCGCCATTGGTCGAAGTCCTCGCGCGGGCTGTAGGCGGAAAGGGCGACGACCACAACGCCTTGGCTGGCATACTTGCGCGTTAGGTTCTCGTATAAGGCCAAGCCGTCAGCATACAGGCCGCCGCCGGAGCTGATGGAGAAGATGGCGGTCTTACCCTTGATGATCTCAGACAGATTCACCGGCTGGCCGTCGACGGTCTGCAGCGTGACGTTCGGCACGGGCTGGCCAGCAACCAGCTTGGCAAAATTTTCCATGAACGGTGCCCGCGGAGGCGCCGAAGCTGCCGCCTTGGCGGCCGCGGCTTCATCCGCTGCGGCTTTCACCAGCGCAGCTTTGCCGGCGGTGGCGGTAGCTTCGTCGACCTTTACACCGGCGAGGGCGAGCGCGCCTTCAGTGCGGGTGTCGGTATCACCGCCGTTGCCGACGATGCTGGCGACAATCTTGCCGTCGCGTCCGATGACGAACTGCGTGGGAATGCCCGAGACGCCGTAGAGGCTGGATGAGGCGCGTTTATCGAAGGTGTCGGAACCGCGCTCGTTGGGGTCGAAGAAAAACTGCATCGCCGCATATTTTGGCTGGTTGGCGGGAATCCATTTTTTGAAGGCGGCGATCGTGTCGCTTGTGCCCGAGGCAACGACGACCACGTCTTGGTCTTTGTACTGAGCGGCGATTTTCTGGGTGTGCGGGAATGACGCGATGCACGGCCCGCACCAGGTGGCCCAGAAATCGAGGATGACGACCTTGCCCTTGAAATCGGCGAGGTGGACTTCCTTGTCGTTGATGTCGCGCATCACGAAATCGGGGGCGACGGTGCCGGGCGTGAGTAAGGTGGGCCGGGCGGGCGCGGCGGCGCCGGCAGCGGGCTTGGGAGCGGCGTTGATGGTGGAAGGAGCAACCGAGCCACCTCCACCTCCACCTCCGCCTCCGCTCATGCGCAGGGCGCCGCCTGCGGCGACGAGGGCGTCTAGGTGCGCCTCTGTGAGCTTAATACCGTTGCGGGCGAGTGCCGAGTAGGTCATGGCGATGACCTTTTCGCCCATGCCGATAAAGCCGGTCCAGAGGGCGCCGTCGGCTTTGACGAACGCGGTGGCCGGATACATGCCGACGCCAAAAATCGTATTGGTGACGTTTTCCGCCCAGGCTTTGCCGGCGGAATCCCAAGCGACGGCGAAGCCGGGGTTAGGGTGAGCGGCGACCCATTTATCGAAGTCGGCTTTTTCGGTGGCGGAAAACACGGCGAGGGCGACGAGGTTTTGATCTTTGTAGGTGGCCGCGGTTGGGCCGAACCAGGGCTGTGGGCCGTTGCTGGTGCAGAACTGGATTAGCAGCGGCTTGCCGCGCAGGCTTGAGAGTTTGAGCGGCTGGCCATCGG
>RGAX01000297.1 GCA_009919985.1 Opitutaceae bacterium | reverse complement strand
CGATCGCAGCCTCCCTCATCGCCGAATTAAAAGCCACGGTCGCCGCCCTTCCCGGCCCGGGCCGCGCCCCGTGCCTCGCCCTCGTGCGTGTCGGCGAAGATCCCGCGTCAGTTTCCTACGTCCGCAAAAAAGAAAAAACGGCCGCAGAGATCGGCGTCACTAGCCGGATCATTTTACCGCCGATAACCATCACGCAAGTGGAGCTAGAAACGCTGATCGATGAACTCAATGCCGACTCGAGCATTGATGGGATTCTCGTTCAATCCCCACTACCAAAGCACCTCGACGAACTCGCCATCTTCCGGCGCGTTGCTCCGAATAAAGATGTCGACGGTTTTCATACGCTCAATCTGGGTAAAGTCGCCCAAGAGGATCCCACGGGCTTCGTCGCCTGCACTCCCGCGGGCATCATGGAACTACTCGCCCGCAGCGGCGTAGATCTCTCCGGCCAACACGTCGTCGTCCTCGGCCGCTCACTCATCGTTGGCAAACCTGTCGCCTTGCTCGCACTGCAGAAAAAAGCCGGCGCCAATGCGACGGTTACGATTTGTCATTCTGGCACGCGTGACCTGCCTTCGATCACGCGCCAAGCCGATGTCTTGATCGCCGCCATCGGCCGCGCCGAGTTCGTCACCGCTGACATGGTTAAACCCGGCGCCGTCGTAATCGACGTCGGCATCAACCGCGTGTCCGATCCCACCAAAAAAACCGGTTACCGCCTAACCGGCGACGTGCATTTCCCAAGCGTAAGCCCACTGTGTTCGCGCATTACCCCCGTGCCCGGTGGGGTCGGCCCCATGACGGTCGCCATGCTCATGCACAACACGATCAAGGCCCGGCGCCAAAACGCCGCCGCGATCTAAACGTTTATTCTTACGAGGTTATCATGTCGCATCTCGCTTTTCTCGGAGCCGGTAACATGGCCGCCGCTATGGTGGACGGACTCATTGCCGCCCGCACCGCGCGCGCCTCGATCACCTGCCTCGGAGGCGCCGGCCGCAGCGCCGCCACCCTCGCCGTACGCACCGGAATCACCCTCGCACCCACGCTCGATTCCTTACTGGCCGCAGCCGACACGTTGGTCGTCGCTTTCAAACCCCAGCACCTCGCCTCCGCTGATCCCAAGCTCGCCGAGCTGACCAATGGTAAACTGGTGATCTCCGTCTTGGCCGGCAAACGCCTCGCTCGCCTCGCTCAGGTTTTCCCGCGCGCGCGTAACCTGATCTGGGCCATGCCTAACACCCCAGGCCAGATCGGCGCCGGCATCACCGGCTGGTGCTCCCTACACCCCCTCACCGCCGCAGATCGAGCGACGGTCGAAAAACTGCTCCAAGCACTCGGTCAACACGTCGAAGTGCCCGAGTCGCAAATGGACGCACTCACCGCCCTCAGCGGCTGCGGCCCCGCCTACCTCTTTGAATTCGCCGCCGCCCTGCGCGACGCCGGCGTCGCCGCTGGGCTTACGCCCGAAGTCGCCCAAAAGCTAAGCGTCGAAACCCTACTCGGCGCCGCACGCCTCCTCGCACATCGCAACATCGAGCCTGAAATCTTACGCAACCAAGTCACCTCACCCAACGGGGTAACCTTTGCGGGGCTAAAAAAAATGGAAGCGCGCGATTTCCGCGGTCTCATCAAAGACACCGTCCTCACCGCCAAAGCGCGCTCCGAGGAAATGGCTAAAGATAGCTAAATTCCCCCTGCTCAGCCCCTACCCATGCCCCTAGTTTATTTCAACACCCACGGTGTCGGGCGCTCTGCGCCAAAATTCAGGCTTCCGCCGGCGGCTCGTTGCATGATGATTTCCCCATGAGCACGTTAAACGGACGCATTCTTGTCACAGGTGGCGCCGGTTTTATTGGCAGCGCCCTCGTCGCCGCTCTTAACCAACGCGGCCACCGCGACATCGTGGTCACGGATGTACTCGGGTCGGACGAAAAATGGCGCAACCTCGTGCCCTTGAAATTTTCCGACTACATCGAGGCCGGTGATTTCCGCACCCGCATTGCACAGAGCGCTGACGCCTTCGGACATTTCTCCGCGGTGTTTCACCTCGGGGCGTGCTCGGCTACGACCGAAAAAAACGCGAGCTACCTAATCGATAACAATTTTAACGTCACCAAAGAGCTCGCCGCTTGGGCCTTGGCTCAAAATGCCCGCTTCATCTACGCCTCTTCAGCCGCAACCTACGGCGACGGCGCGCAGGGTATGGACGACCAAAACTCGGATCTTAACCGCCTGCGTCCACTTAACATGTACGGGTACTCGAAGCACCTGTTCGATCTGCATGCCCAACAACACGGCTGGCTCGAGAAGATTGTCGGGGTGAAATACTTCAACGTCTTCGGCCCCAATGAAGATCACAAAGCCGACATGCGCTCTTTGGTTAACAAGGCCTACCAA
>RGAX01000296.1 GCA_009919985.1 Opitutaceae bacterium | reverse complement strand
GGCGAAAACCAGCGCGGCGCCGACAGCGAGTAAGGAGCGGAGAAAGGTCATGCCGCCAAACCTGCGCGGCGTCAAAAACCGCGGCAAGGCCGCACCCGACCCATCACCTAAAAGTAACGCTACCGTCATCTTCCCGTCACTTTTGGGCTGACCACGCCTGCGCGCGCAATCTAATCTTGCTTTTAGTCATATATTCGCACATTATTTCTGACAAAAAAGAACCCTTCTCTTGAGTAAACACCGAGATTCCATCAACGCCGCCCTCCTCGACCGCATCCGGTCCGGGCCGAAGGATCACGTGTGGACGCCGCCCGATTTTCTAGACCTGGGCAGTCGGGCCTCCATCGACCAAGCCCTGTCCCGCAACTGCAAAGCCGGCATCCTCAACCGCGCCGGGCGTGGTCTGTATCAAGTGCCCCGACACGACCCGGTGCTCGGCCCGCTCGGCCCCACCCAGTCTGCCATGCACGACCTGTTGAAGCGCAAAGCCCAAGGTGCCCTTTTTCCCACCGGAGCCCACGCCGCCAACATGCTCAGGCTGAGCGACCAAGTGCCGATGCGCCCAATGCACCTGACCACTGGCCCCACTCGACGCGTACAGTTTGGGGCGAAGGGCTACGTTGTTCTTCAACACGTCTCTGCTCGTTTCGTATCGACAAAAAATCGCCAAAGCGCGCTCGTGATTCTCGCCCTACGCTGGATCGGTCGCCGCCACATTAACGACGACATCCTCGCCCGCCTCCGCCGCAACCTGTCGGACGCTGATCGGGCCGCTCTACCCGCAGACGCAGCCTGCGCCCCCGATTGGATTGCCCGAATTTTTTACCAACTCGCCGGCCCCATCTTTACTGCGCACACCGATGGTTTGCTGGACCCTGCGAGAGTTGTTCGCCCTACCCGGGCTCGGCCGGCACCTAACATTCAAAGGCGGCACCTCCCTTTCCAAAGCCTGGCAGCTCATCGCCCGCTTTTCAGAAGACATCGACCTGATTGTGGACAAATCCGCGCTCGGCATCGCGGCAGATGCCTCGCCCGACCACGCCCCCAGTAAAAAACAACGCCGTATTCGCTTGGAAGCGCTCATGCTCGCTTGCCGTGATTGGGTGCAAAACCAACTCCAACCCGCGCTCGCTACCCGCCTCGGCGCCACCTTGGGCGACATCGGCTGGAGGCTAGAGGTAGATCCCGACATGGCCGACGGGCAATGCCTGCTCCTGCATTATCCGTCCGTGTTCACCGAAGCGTCCGGCAGCTACGTGTCGCCTATTGTCAAAATCGAGTTGGGGGCACGGTCCGACGACTGGCCGCACACCGCCAGACTGATCCGGCCATACGTGCTGGAGCATTTCCCCCAGATTGACGCTGATGCCACCTGCTCCGTGCAAGTGCTCGCCGCCGAGCGCACCTTTTGGGAAAAAGCATGCCTGCTTCATGAAGAAACTTTCCGCCCAGCCGATAAGCCCCGCAAACACCGCATGGCACGCCACTATTACGACCTATGGTGCCTGCTGCGCGCCGGCGTCGGCGAACGTGCATTAGCCGACACGGCCTTGTTTCAACGCGTGGCTGAGCACCGGGAGATTTTCTTCCGTTACTCGTGGGTAGATTACAGCACCCACAAGCCCGGCACCTTCCGTCTCACGCCACCGACGGAGCACGCGGCGGCTTGGCGAGCCGATTTCCAGCAAATGCTCGGCCCGATGTTTTTCGGCGAAGTCCCGAAGTTTGAAGAGATGATCGCGGCTGCCGCCGATTTCGCGACCCGCTTCAACGCAACCGCCAAAAGGGCATAGAAAACTACGCTCACTAAAATTCTAGAACCAATCTTGCCGATATAGCTAGAAAAAGGACGTTCCAGGTACAGCAGACAGCGCCCCCGAGCGAACGAACTATTTCCGTTCGCGGGGCGTGTATATTTTCCGTTTTAGGAGCAGGTAAAGCGTGGGCTTTAAACCGGGGAGCTTTCTTTGAAATCAGCTCCGTGAGTTTACGCATTTTCCCGGTGAGAGTGGGGCCGCTCCTAGGCCAAAGAGCAGCGAGCGCGGGCAGGGCCAGTAGTTCACGATCCGTAAGAACGGGACGCGTTTCGGCGGCACCGTTGAGACCAGCCCTGCGGGCCATGACATCGGCCAGCTGGGTCGCCGCGGCAAAAAACTGATGCGTGGGGGCGTTTGAAGGATCGTGGTGGTAGCGGACGGCTTGGACAACTTCTTGGGGGATGCGATGCGATTCCAAATAAAAGGCGACAATCGCGGCATGATCCCAGCCCAACAGTTCGCGCTCGGCCGCGATGACATGCGCTTCGTCTTTATAAACGGTGTGGGCTAGCTGGGTAAACTCCACCGGAAAGGCTTTCGCCATCACAACCTTGCCGACGTTTTGGAGGAGTCCACTTAAGTAATCGGT
>RGAX01000295.1 GCA_009919985.1 Opitutaceae bacterium | reverse complement strand
TACTTATAAAGGGGAACGCCGGCGGCGCTAGCCGCGGCCTTGGCGGTGGCCAGGGAGACGCCCAGAATGGCGTTGGCGCCGAGTTTGGCTTTGGTCGCGGTACCATCGAGCTTGATCATGGCCCGGTCAACGCCGGTCTGGTCGAAGGCGTCGAAGCCGATCAGGGCGGGGGCGATTTTGCCCTTCACGTTGCCGACGGCCTTTTGGACGCCTTTACCGCCGTAGCGCTTTTTATCGCCGTCGCGCAGTTCGATGGCTTCGTGTTCGCCGGTGGAGGCGCCCGAGGGTACAGCGGCGCGGCCGAAGTGCCCGGAGGCAAGTTTGACGTCAACTTCGACCGTGGGATTGCCACGGGAGTCGATGATTTCGCGGGCGGTGATAGCACTGATGGTGGTGTTCATGGAAAATTAAAGATATCCAACGTTGAGGAAAGCAGCGGGCGCGCCGAGGGAAAGACGAAAGTGTAAGCTTTCGCGACGTCCTTGCGGGCGGGCGCGGGCCGCCCGTTACTTCGCGGCGGCGGTTTTGGCGATGGGCAAGACGGTGACGCGGAAGGCTCGGGCGGCCGGGAAATAGAGCTTGGCCAAGGCGGACAGATCTTCGGCTTTCATGCCTTCGATGTCAGCGAGGCGCGAGCGGGACCAGTCTAGGACTTCGGGTTTTTCCTGCGCGCGGCTGAGGACTGAGCTGAGCCAATAGTTATTATTGCGCAGGCTCTCCCGGGTCGCGGTGAGAACGGGTTGTTTGGCGCGTTCGAGTTCTTCCGCGGTTACCCCATTGCTGGCGAGATCGGCTGCGAGAGCGATGACGACGTCAGAAATTTCCTTAGCCTTTGCGGGTTCGACGGTGACTTGCGCGGCGAAGAAGCCGTAACCGGGATAATTTTCGCTTGGGGAGCTACCGGCGGAGGGGCTGTAGGCGCCGCCGATTTCTTCACGGACTTTCACGCGGAGGCGGTCGCTGAGGACGCTAGCCAACATGGAGAGGCGACGGGTGCGTTTAACCTCGAGAGCGTCGGTGGATGGCCAGAAGAGGGTGACCAGGCCTTTTGGGATTTCGGTTTCGACGGTGTAGTTTTTCGTGAAAGCTTCGGCAGGGAAGGAAACGTTGCGCAGCTCCGCATGGTCGGATCGAGGGGCGCGGGCGGGCAGGGCACCGAGAGTTTTGCCGACGGCAGCGATGGTGGCTTCGAGCTCGAAGTCGCCGACGACGCCAATCTCGATTGGTCCGGTGGCCAGTTGCGGGGAAAGCCAAGCGCGGACTTCGGCGAGGGTTCGTTGGTTCATGACTTCCTGCGCGGGTGTGCCGAAGCGTGAATCGCCGCTGGCAAGAAGGCGTAATACCTCAAGGTTGATCGGGCCAGAGGGAGTGTGAGCGAGCTGAAGATACATTTGCTCCATGCGCTTGGTCGCTTGGCGGGCCGATTCGTCACGGTAGCCAGGATCGGTGATGTGCGCGGCGATCAATTGGAGTTCGAGGAGCAGATCCTCGCGGTTGGTGGCGCCACTTAAAATAAAGGCGTCACCGGTGATGCCGAAGCCCGCGCCAACGGTTTTGCCCGCGAGGATGCGCCGGAGTTCGTCGCTACTATGTTTACCGAGGCCACCAGCGTTGAAGGTGTTGCCGGCGTAGGAGCTGAGGCCAGGTTGGGTTTTGGGCTCAGTCATTTGCCCGTCGCCGATGCGAACGTTGACGCGGATTCGGCTGGCTTCGAAGTCGGTGGGCTTGAGGTTGAGGCGGACGCCGTTGGCGAACGTGACCAAGGTGATGCCGAGGTCGGCCACGGTTTGGCGGGAGGCGACGGTTCCTGGCGCGCCAAAATCGGTGTAGGCCCAGGCCGTGTCGGTCTCGACCGCGGGAGCGGTGACCGCGATGGCGACGGACTTGGCGTAAGCGGCGCTCAGTTGGGCGGCGGCTCCCCGCTTCGGCGGGGGTTATTTTTTCAAGGACCGGTTTGTAGAGCGCGAGCTCGGCAGCGGGGTGGGTGAAGACTTCGCGGTCGTTGAGGCTGGAGACGAGGCTGCTAGCAAGTTGGCCGGAGCGACGGGTGGGCGCGGTTTTGACGGCTTGCTCGAGGGAGTTAACGAAGTTCGCGGTGATCTCGCGCAGTTCAGCGGAGGAGAAACCGTGGGCCAAGGCCCGACGGAGTTCTTGATCGGCTACGCCGAGGGCGGCGGACCATTGGTCGGCTTTGCAGGTGAGGTCGATCGAGGCCTCGCGGAATAAATCGTAGCTCTCGTTTACGTTGGTGCGGCCGGCGCTGAATGGGGCGTTTTCTTTTTTAGCGAGGATAGCGAGGCGGCGGTTAATGATCGCCGTGGCGAGGCTTCGAGGGAGATCCGTAAGACGCTTGGCGGCAGTGTCGGCTTCAAAACCGCAGGGGGTGAGGGCGGAGATCGAAACTTCCGTGGCCGGAGCTTCAGGTTCACT
>RGAX01000294.1 GCA_009919985.1 Opitutaceae bacterium | reverse complement strand
TCTGAATTCAGCTCAACGAGGGCGATCGCGTCGAACGCGGTCGGCACGAGGTCTTGGGTGCGCCCTCCAGCCGCCAGGTCAAAAGCAACCTTGGCGAGTCGGACGACGTCGCCGGTGCAAGGGCCGGCCAAAGCGACAATGGCTTCGCCATAGGGAAAATCGGGCACCCCGCCGGAATTGGCTCGCCGCTCGATCCAACGGGCGAGATGGCCGGCTTCAATCGGACCGACTTCCATTTGATGAAGTTGTTTAAAAAATGCCGCGCTGGGCTCGGTCATCCAGGCGAGGAGACGATGGTCGGACCCGGTGAAGACATAGTTGAGGTGGCGGTGGTCTTGAATCAGGCCGCGCAGCTTCCATTCGGCGCGGTCACCGCCAATGGTCCGGATGTCTTGAAATTCATCGAGGCAGACCGTCCACGGGGCATCGTCGAGCTCGGCGCGGGCGTTCAAGTAGTTCAGCACCTGATCAAGAGATTGTTTGGCCTCTTCCGTCCGAAGCTCGCCGGATAGGGTGAATTTGCCGGCCGCGACCGCGAAGGATTTGAGGTGTTTACGGGCGAGGCCGAGAATGCTCGCAAGGCGCTTGTCCGATTCCTTGGGAGCGGCGGACAAGAGTTTGGCCGCGAACTCGGTCAAGCTGGCGGCGGTGGAAAGGTCGGCGTAGATGAAAACGTGACCGGCTTTGGCGGCAGCATGTTGGACCAACGAAGTCTTGCCCATGCGCCGGCGGCCATAGATCAGAAGCCGGCGGCCGCGTTGACCGAGCAACGCGGAAAGCGCGGGCAGCAACTGTTCGCGGTCCGTGAAAGACCATCGGCCGCTGGGGGATTCGAAGAAGAACGGGTTTGCAAACGTGGTCACGTAAACAGGGTGAACGGGACGGCAGGCGGGGGCAATAAAAATACGCTTTTAAGCGTAACGCTAAAAAGCGTAACGCTCGAAAGCGTAACGCCCGGAGCTGCGCTGCCGGGTCGGCGTTACCCTGTTTTAAGGGGGATTTGAGTACCCGGCCCGTTCCGAAACACATCACCTATTAGGGCAATCCCCGCACTCACGAACCGATGTAAATAGGGGTAGTACCCTGCGTGGGCCCGGGCGGGTGTTTTTACAAAAAACTCAGCCCTGGGTAAATGCGGGGAGTTTCACGATCTTGCCCCCTGCCAGCGCGGACTCATGCGCGCAGAGTCCGACGCAGGTCCAGTTGGCGGATTTGACGGCATTGGGGTAGCACTCACGCCCCTCAGCCAAGGCGGTCAAAAATTCGTGGACCAGATGCGGGTGTGAGCCGCCGTGGCCGGCACCTTGAGTGAAGCTTAAGTGCGTTTTTTTACCCAGATCGTAGACGCCCTTGGTCGTGAACTTCTGAATCCCCTTGGGCAGGCGTTTCGCGTAGTCAGGCGCTTTTACCTTTTGCGGGATTTTGTGCTCGGGCTTTTTCGCGGTGTGCAGAACGTGCGGCTCGTGTTCGATGAGTGACCACTCGAAGGATTTTTTCGAGCCGTAGACATCGATGCTCTCGCGGTATTGGCGGGCGGTATCAAAGAGCGAGCGGATGATGCGCGCGGTGAGGTCGGAGTTTTTGAATTTGATGTGGGCGGTTTCGACCGCGAAGGGCGAACCGTAGTTTTTAACGAGTTCTTTGCGGATCGTGCCGGAGCCGAAGCAGGAAACGTATTCTGCGGTGGCGTCGGTGAGGGCGAGCATGGGACCGACGCAGTGTGTGGCGTACCACATTGGCGGGAGGCCGGGCCAGTAGTTCGGCCAACCGTCCATGTCTTGCTGGTGGCTGGCTTGCAGAAACTGGATTTTGCCGAGGTCACCGCGGTCGTAGAGTTCTTTAACGTAGAGGTATTCACGGGCGTACACGACCGTCTCCATCATCATGTATTTGAGGCCGGTTTTCTTGGTGAGTTCGACGATGCGTTTGCAATCGGCGATGGAGGTGGCCATCGGGACGGTGCAGGCGACGTGTTTGCCGGCTTTGAGCGCTTTGATTGATTGCTCAGCGTGGTCGGGGATTGGCGTATTGATGTGAACGGCGTCGATGTCGGGGTCTTGGAGGAGCTCGTCGTAATCGGTATAGCCGCGTGGAATACCAAATGCATCCTGAATGGTTTTAAGTTTCTTCGGGTCGCGTTGGCAGACGGCGAGCAGGTGGGCGTTGGGGTGGCCTTGGTAAATCGGAATGAACTCCGAGCCGAAACCGAGACCGATGATGGCGATGTTGAATTTTTTGCTCATGGGAAAGGGACGTAAGTTTGGATTATTTCAGCGTTTGGATGAACGCCTCGATGTCGGAGAGTTCTTGTGGGCTGAAGATGTCGCCCATCGGCGGCATAGGGGAAACGGTGTATTGTTCGTAGCCCTTCGCGATGACTTTACTGGGCTCCATCAAACTTTCGTGGATGTAGGCCGGGGTGGTGCGAGATGCGATTTTGTCGAGGGCGGGGCCGACGTTGCTGCCCTCGCCATTGAGCGCGTGGCAGAGAATGCAGGCGGC
>RGAX01000293.1 GCA_009919985.1 Opitutaceae bacterium | reverse complement strand
ATTGGGGCCCAGCGGGCGTTACCGTCAATTGCCTCGCACCCGGTTGGTTTAAGACCGCGCAGAACGCCGTCATGTACGAAAACGCCGAATGGGTTTCGTACCTCAGCGCGAAAATTCCGCTGCGGCGCCCCGGCGCGATCGAAGACCTCACAGGGGCTCTCCTTTTTCTTTCGAGCGATGCGAGCGCCTACATCACAGGGCAAACGTTGCTCATCGACGGCGGCGTTTCCGTGAACGACACCCGCGCGCTTCCGCGTCCCACGCTTTAGCATAGCACCACGAACTTCGTTTCTTAGTCATCGGCCCGCTTCTTATTTTACCCCCCCCACACACACACTTCAAAACATGGCTTCGCTCCCGTCCGTTTCGCCCGCGCCGCTCACTCGTTTCCGCTGGATGATCTGCGGGCTGCTGTTCTCCGCGATCACAGTGAATTACGTGGACCGCGCGCTCTTTGGCCAACTCGCGCCTGAGCTAAGAAAAACCTTCGGTTGGAGCAGCGGCGAGGTCGCGGATATTTTGCTGTGGTTTGAAGTGGCGTACGCGATCGGCTTAGCGTTTGCCGGACGGATTTTGGATCGCGTCGGCACGAAGCTCGGGCTCGCGGTTTCCTTCGCCGCGTGGTGTCTCGCCTCGATGTTGCACGCGGGGATGGCGACGGTGTTGGGTTTTAAATTCGCGCGGTTTTTTCTCGGCATCACGGAGGCCGGTGCTTTTCCGGGCGTGACCAAGGCCACCGCTGAATGGTTTCCACGTCGCGAGCGCGCGCTCGTCGCCGGTTTTTACAACTCCGGCAGCAACGTCGGCTCGATGATAGTGCCGGTGATCACGCCGTGGCTTTTTTTTAGCTACGGCTGGCAGTGGACTTTTATCGTCGTGGGTGGCGCGGGCCTGATCTGGGTCGGATTTTGGTTAGTTTATTTCAGCAAGCCCGCAGAGCAGCCACGCGTTTCGCCAGCGGAATTGGCGCTCATCCAAAGCGATCCAGCCGATACCATCACGGAGATCATGCCGATGTCGCGGATTCTCGCGACCCGTCAAGCGTGGTCGTTCATCATGGGGAAATTTTTTACGGACATGATTTTTCGTTGGAACATCAACCTGCTGCCTTTGTTTTTCGTCGATCACTTTAACCTCGATATTAAAAAAATCGGGCCGCCGTTTTTTATTATTTATCTTACCGCTGGCTTTGGGAGCGTCGGTGGAGGCTGGTTATCGTCCGCGTTGATCAACCGCGGTTGGTCGATCAATGCGTCGCGGAAAACGGCGATGCTCGTCTGCATCCTAGGCGTCTTGCCGGTGATGTTCACCAGCGTGGTCACTCAGCCGTGGATGGCTGTCGTGATTCTCAGCCTGATGATGGCCTGTCACCAAGGTTGGTCGTCAAATCTCTACACGAGCATCTCAGATATGTTTCCTAAACAGGCCGTCGGAGCCGTGGCGGGCATCGGTGGAACCGCGGGCTCCATCGGAGCGATCGCTCTGCTTTATTTAACGAGCGATCTCTTCAAATCCGCCAAAGCCGCCGGCGCCAACGTGGATCACGTGTACACGGTGATCTTCATCATCGCGGGCGCAGCTTACCTCGCAGCGCTCGCGTGTTTTCACTTCCTCGTGCCGAAACTCGAGCCCGTCCGCGCAGAGTAACTGACGTTCAAGCACCAGCCATCAATCGCCGGTGCGCTAAGAAATCGGCGTGCATGCGCTGAAACACCCGGTACTTCGCCGTGTGAAAACGCGCCACCGCGCCGCGCTGCGGCAAGATGACACGACCCGCTCGGTTCATCACCTGCATCGCACCAAGCACGGTAGCGTGCTCGCCTGAAGCGACCGCACCCAACACTGCCGAGCCGAGCAACACCGCTTCAGGCTCCTCCGGCAACACCAGTCGACAGCCCGTGATATCCGCGTGCTCCCGCAGGAAAACCGGATTCTTGGTACCGCCGCCACACATGAGCAACGTATCGATCGCATAGCCTTTTTTATTCATGGCTTCGATGATATGCCGCGTGCCGTACGCAACGGCCTGAATCGCCGCGAGGTAAAGGCGCGCCAAATCGTCCGCGGTGGCCGATAGCGCAAGGCCCGAGATCACCCCGCGCAACGTCGGGTCCGCGCGCGGCGAGCGGTTGCCGTGAAAATCGGGTTGCAAGTGCACATCGCGCGTCAACGCCGCAGGGAACGGCGCGCGTTGCGTTTTCGCTAATGCGGCCAAGCGCTCGTTGAGCAACGCGTAGATCGTCGTGCGCTGGCGTTTGGCCTCCGCTTTTAGAGGCGCGGCGGCCGCATGCGCGAATATCACGTGGTCGATTAACGCGCCCGTCGCAGATTGCCCGCCTTCGGTGAGCCACTGCCCCGGAATCATCGCTGAATGGTACGGCCCCCAGATGCCTCGGATAAATCGTGGTTTCCTGGACACCGCCATGTGGCACGACGACGTACCGCCGATCAATGCGAGTCGTTGATTCAACGCTGCCGGCGATGGCGCCACGCCTCCGAGCTTAGCTCCTAGTAAACCC
>RGAX01000292.1 GCA_009919985.1 Opitutaceae bacterium | reverse complement strand
CGCGCTATCGGTTGAAACAATGAAAGTGCTCGTGACCGGCGCCGCCGGCTTCATCGGATATCATGTCGCTCGCCGCCTCGCCGAAACCAAGCGTTGCGAGGTGCTCGGCGTGGACAACCTCTCCGACTACTATGACGTCGCCCTCAAGCGCGCCCGCCTCGAGCAACTCGCTCCGCTCACGGATTTCCGTTTTTTGCAGGCCGATTTCGCCGACACCGAGAAATTCGCCGCTTTAGTGGCGCATTTTAAGCCCGACTACCTCGCCCACCTCGGCGCCCAACCCGGAGTGCGCTACAGCCTAGAAAACCCTGGCGCCTACACGCACAGTAACCTCGTGGGCTTCACCAGCGTACTCGAAGCCTGCCGCCGGACCCGCCCTAAACACCTCGTTTACGCCTCCAGTAGCTCGGTTTACGGCGCCGGCGCGCGCGCGCCCTTCCGCGAAGACGCCGACACGGACCAGCCCACCTCCTTTTACGGTGCCACCAAAAAAGCCAACGAGCTGCTCGCGCATAGCTACGCGCGGACCCACGGCCTCAACGTCACCGGCCTGCGCTTTTTTACCGTCTACGGCCCTTGGGGTCGGCCCGACATGGCACCGACGCTGTTCGCTCGGGCCCTGACTGAGGGCCAGCCGCTAAAACTATTTAACCACGGTAAAAACCTGCGCGATTTCACCTACGTAGAGGACATCGTCGATGGGATCGTGCGCACCCTACTCTACCCGCCCGCCGTCGCCCCCGTGCCGCCCGCGCGCATCTTCAACCTCGGCCACAACCGCCCGGTTGAGACGCTGCTGTTTGTGCAGATGCTCGAAAAGCTCCTCGGTCGCACCGCTCAGATCGAGCTGCTCCCGCCGCAAACCGGCGACATGTTCGAGACCTGTGCTGACTTAACCCGCGTGCAGGCCGCCATCGGCTACAGCCCCAAAACCTCGCTCGAAACCGGCCTTGGCCACTTCGTGGAGTGGTTCAAAAAGTACTACCGGCTCTAGGCTTTGGTTACAGCAACTGGCTAAGAAAGGTCTTGGCGGGTACGACCAGAGGTTTTCGGTGCGCGAAGCAGTTGGCCTCTACATACGGCAGATCGAGCACGACCTGAAAGGCATGTTCGGCGCCGGTCGCAGTCTGATAGTGGGTTAAACTGGGCGATAAATTGACGTCCGTTTTTTTAACTTCGACCAAGAACCATGGCTTGCCGTCGCGCACGACGACAAAGTCGACCTCCCGTTTCAGTTTGTCTCGAAGGTAGCGCAGTTCGAAGCTGCCATATCCGAGATCCGTCCAGCCTTCAACGGCCTTTAAAAGATGGCATGCGACCAGGGTTTCCGCCTTCGCTCCTTCATCTGCTAGGCCAGACCAGTCGCGCAGGAACCATTTGGGCTCTTTTCTGAGGGATTTAGTAACATTTTTGAACCACGGTCGGACCAGAAACCCGAGGTGAAGGCGGCCCAAAAGATCGACCCAGCGTCGGATCGTGTCCACCGCCACGCCAATTTCAGGGGCCAAATTGGAATACGCCAACTGCTGCGCACTGCGTTCTTGAAGTAAAAGCATCAGAACCTCGATTGCTCCGAGGTCCTGCACGCGCGTTACTTCTCGTAAATCCTCCTTTGAAAGTTGTTCGTGCCGTAAAGTGCGCCAGCGATTGGTAAATCGGGGGTCGCGCTTAAGAAATGGCTCCGGAAATCCACCATGAAGACATAGTGCATTCCAGTCCTCCTCCTGGATGGGGCTGGGGGGGCGAATGATTTTATCCGAAATATCAGAATGCAGGCATTCAGCCACCGACCAGGGGTGAACCCGATAAAGTAAATATCGACCCATTAGGCTGTCACCTCCACGGCGGAACACATCCAGCCGGGAGCTACCGGTGACGATCCACTTTGCTCGGTCGCCATAAGTATCGAATAGTCCCTTGAGTAAAACTTTCCACTTGGTGTGCTTGTGCAACTCGTCGAGCACCACCACGGGCGGCTTCTGCTGCAATTGATCAAGACCGAGCGCTGTCGCCATCGCCGCGGGACCTTTCAGCATCAGGCGGCGCTCATCCCTGTTGTCCCAATTTAGGTAGGAATTGGCTACGGCACGGCACGTGGTCGTTTTCCCCACCTGGCGCGGCCCGCTAACCAAGGCCATTTGACGGTGCCTGGTTATGTGATCCTTAAGTAATGTATCGTAGAATCGCGGCCGATTAGACATGGGACCATATTTAGATATATCGTAAAATAGTCCAGACCATTTTACGATACATCTAAAATTGGACCGCACTTAGAGCAGCGCGGCTTGGAGCAACGCAACTGCGGTTCGTCGCCCGGGTTCGCACCCGCCCTCAAACTCGATGGGGACCCCACCCCACCCGCCAGGCCGTGGGTTGGTGGGCTGCACTTTGAAAAAATTCTCCTCTCAAAAAGCGTTTTTTTAACAAAAAAGTCTTGACGATGATACCTAAGACACATCATGTCCCAAGTATCAATTCGTAAAAACCAAATCTAGCCCTCCCGCCCAACCTCCTCCGCC
>RGAX01000291.1 GCA_009919985.1 Opitutaceae bacterium | reverse complement strand
TGTTTTTAGCCTAACCCTGATGCTAGCGCCGCTCGCGGCTCAAGCCGATAGCGCGACTGAGGCTTATAAGCGCGGCGCGTTTTCGGCGGCGGAAACCGGCTGGCGTCAGAGCATCACGTCCACGCCAAACGATTGGACCGCCCGCCATAATCTCGGACTCGCGCTCGGCCAACAAGACCGCTGGGCCGAAGCCACCGCCCACTGGACGAGTGCCTTTCTGCTGAACTCACGCGCAGAGACCACGCGCTGGGATCTAACCCTTGGCCTACAACGCTCCGGCTTGGCTCCCGCCGAGCTCGTTAATCTCGCCCGCGGCGAAGGTCGCTCCCGCCTCGCTCGCTACGCCACCCCCGCTGAATGGCAGCTTAGCCTCATCGGGGCCGCGCTGTTGCTCGCCGCTGCCCTCAGCGGATTACTCCTGCAGGGTTATCAGCGGATCGGCGCTTGGGCCAAACCCGCCGCGCTCACGGCCAGCTTATTGGCCGTGCTGCTGGCGGCTGTGGCCACTCTCAGTCTCCATACTTACGGTCCACTCGCTCATCCTGAGGCGGCTTTTGTTTGGCAGGCATCTGTACTTCGGAGCGTTCCCACGGAAGCTGATACAACGCAGAAGACTTCTCCGCTTTCCGCTGGGTCGATTGCGGTCGCGGAAAAAACTTTTCTCGGCTGGACGAAGCTCAGTTTCGCCGGTGGACAAACCGGCTGGGTTCGCACGACTGATTTAATTCCCCTGTATCGGTAAAATTCCACCTCAGGAATTCAGCTAGCCCGAGGCTCCTCGCCGCTCGGCGGGAAGAGCGAACCGCTCATCGCGTGTTAAACCATTTAGTGTCACCCGGCTGATGGCTCCACCCATCGAGCAGCGGGAAAATTTCTTCAACCGTATGAGCGATCGCATATTTACCCCGAATCGTAGCATGCATAAATTTCTCGGCGACGATGCGATCGAAGAGCCGCAACAGATCATCATAATAACCCTCTTGGTTCAGAATAATAATCGGTTTCTGCAAGGTCTCGAGATGGGCCAGGGTGAGGATTTCCAATAATTCCTCGAGCGTACCCCATCCGCCCGGCAGCGCCAGAAACGCATCGGCGCGGGTTTCCATCAGCAGCTTGCGCTCCCGCATCGTAATAACGGAAATGAGTTCATCCGCTTCCGTGAAAGCCAACTCCCGCTCCTTCATAAATTCAGGAATCACGCCGACCACCCGCCCGCCCCCAGCTTTGACCGACCGCGCGACCGTGCCCATCAACCCCGTCTTGCCCCCACCGTAAATCAACCCCCACTCGCGCTGGGCCATGGCCTCACCCAAAGCCGCCGCGACCGCGAAATATTTAGGGTCCACCCGATCACTCGAAGCACAATAGACACACAAGGACTTTTGCATGCCCAATTTGACACCACTCATTCATACTAATCAGCATAATTTTTTGGTCTACGGCCCGCGGACTTTCTTTTTTCGTCATGCGTACACTTTTGATGGCCAATCCTTCCGCCTAATTTAAGGTGAATGTCGTCGTGGCCAACCCACTCCCAGTCTACCGCGGCCGCCTCGCGCCCTCGCCCACCGGCCTACTCCACCTGGGCCACGCCAAAACTTTTTGGACGGCACAGGCACGGGCGCAGGCCGCGGGAGGTCATCTCCTGTTGCGCAACGACGATCTCGATGCGGGTCGCTGTCGGCCAGAGTTTGTCGCAGCCATGACCGAGGATCTTGCCTGGTTAGGCCTGCACTGGGTCGAGCCCATGATTACCCAAAGCCACCGGCGCTCGCTCTACCGCGCGGCGTTGGTTCAGTTACATGCCGGGGGCTTCATTTATCCCTGCACCCGCTCGCGGCGCGATGTCCTCGAGGCCATCAGCGCCCCCCATGACACGGACGAAACCGATGAGCCCGTTTTCCCGCGAGAATTTCGGCCCGCCACTCTCGCGCCGCTCCCCCCGCTCACGGAACCGGTCACGACGAATTGGCGTTTTCGGGTGCCGGATGGCGAAGAATTAATTTTTACTGACGGTCAGAGTGGCGCACAGCGCGCCCTCGCCGGCCGCGACTTCGGTGATTTTCTTGTCTGGCGAAAAGATGATCTCCCCAGCTACCAACTCGCGTGCGTCGTTGATGATGCCGCGCTGAACATTACCGAGGTCGTGCGGGGCGAGGACCTACGCCAGTCCACTTTTCGCCAACTCTTAATTTACCGGGCCTTAAACTACCGTGCGCCCGCCTTTTATCACTGCCCCTTGCTCACCGATGAACGCGGCGTGCGCTTAGCCAAACGCCATGACGCGCTCGCTCTGCGCACCCTGCGCGCCGCCGGCCGCACGGCAGCAGATCTTCAAGCCAACTGGTAACCCAGCCTCACGGGACATATATTATCAGCCGCCGCCCGCCGTTCCTCCTGACTGCGCCATCATTGAACCGCACGGGCCGAGCGGCCCCGAAAGGTGAGGGCGAGCTTCCAACTGCGAGACCTGACCGGCCGATCTCGGAGCTCTTTTGAGGGTTATGAGTTATCAGGGTGAAAAAGGCTGGAAGGATGGAAGGAGAATGG
>RGAX01000030.1 GCA_009919985.1 Opitutaceae bacterium | reverse complement strand
AGTGCCACTGGCGCCGGCCCGGCGCAAGCCTCAGCCCCAGCCGTAACCGAGGCCATGATCCGCGCCCGCCGCGCCGAGCACCTTAAAGCCAAGGTCGTTGCCAAACCCCTCAACGAAACAGGCGCGCCGCGCACCGACCTGCCCACCGCGTTGGCCGCCAATGGCTCGGCCGCCGTGCCCACCGTACCCGCCGACACGAAAGCCGAAAACCCCAACGACCTCGCGAAATCGAAAAGCGAAACCGCTGATGTGTTGCCCAAGGTCGAAGTCCGCCGCGGCCGCGTCACCGAAATCGAACGCGAAGTCTTCGAGCAGGAGCGCGATATCGCCCGCGAAAAGCAAAAAACCAAATCCACTGGTCTCGACCGCGCGTTAAACGAACCCAACAAAGCGCTCAAAATTTTCGGCGGTGAATCCACCAAGCAACGCGAAACCGTCGCCAAGGAACGCGTCAGCCTGATGGAATCCGAACGCGATATCCTCGAAGCCATCGCCTACGCGAAAACCAAGGAGCAAAAAGACGAGCTCCGCAAAGAGCTCGAACAAATCCGCTCGCTTCGCCGCGACCTGGAAAGCGCGTTGCGCTAATAATGCCCGTACGTCACTCGACGCGTACGATGTAGCCGCGCAGGTATTCGCTTTCCGGCATCGTCAGCAATACCGGATGATCAGGCGGTTGATGACAAAATTCCAGAACCTGCACCCGACGTCTTGCATCGGCGGCGGCCTCAGCGAGCACGGAGCGTAACTCCGCATCTTGCATGTGATGTGAGCAGGTGTAAGTCGCCAGTACGCCACCGGGCGCGAGTGCCTTCAGGGCACGCAAGTTGAGCTCCTTGTAGCCGCGCAAAGCGCCGGGCAAGGCACTCTTCGATTTGGCGAAGGGCGGCGGATCGAGCACAATCACATCCCACGGCGTCTCGGTTGAACGTAGCTCGTCGTTGAACCAGTCGAAAACATTGGCGGCGACAAACTCGGCTTTCACGCCGTTGTGCTCGGCATTACGCCGCGCCGCCGCAATTGCCTCTTCGGAACTGTCGAGCCCGAGCACGTACGCCGCGCCCGCGCGCGCCGCATGCAAGGCGAAGGGCCCTTGATTACAGAACGCATCAAGGACGCGCTTGCCGGTGCAAAACTTCGCCACGAGCGGATGCTGCACGCGCTGGTCGAGGTAGAAACCAGTTTTTTGGCCTGATTCCAAATCGAGCCAATACTCGACGCCCTCGATGTTCACCCAACGCGGAGCCCACGGTTGACCGGAGCGCGTGTGCGTCTCCAACGGCAAACCCTCAAGGCGGCGGATATTTGCGTCGTTACGGAAAATAATCTCAGCCGGCTTTAACAATTCCGCCAAGAGCTCGCTAATCACCGGGGTCATCCGATCGAGCGCGAGCGTTTGAATCTGTACGACGAGCGCATCGCCAAATTGATCCACGACCAGACCGGGTAATTCATCCGACTCCGACCACACGAGACGTCGGGCGGTGCCAGGGGCGCGGCGGGCGAGCGCGCGCTCGAGCGCACCGCGAATCCAAGCCGCATCGAGGGTAATGCGATTGCGGCTTAATCGGCGCCAAACGATCTGCGACTTGCTGTTGTAAATGCCCGTGCCGATGAAACGTCCCGTCCGGTCGCGACACTCGATTGCGGTGCCGTCGTGCTCAGCGCCAATCAACGCCTCGATCTCGTTCGTAAACACCCAAGGGTGACCCTGCACCACGCGTGGCTTCACGTTGGCCTTGAGCTTGAGCGCAGGCACGGAGGCGACTGCGGGCGCGGGAGTGACGGGTGGAATTAAGGTCATACACCCTAGAAGCTCCAAACTTCCGCGCCGGAGGCAATGGCAACCGTCGCCTTAAGCGAAAACGTTAAGCCTAGGGCGCTGGCGTGGACGTGGACTTGGACGTAGCAGCGAGAGCTGGGGCTTCATTCTGCGCAGCCACGATCGCGGGGGCAGACGCCGTTCTCGGCTTGGGCTCACCCACGAGTACGCTTAATTGCGCCTGCACTTGCACAAAAAATTCGGGCGTTAATTCGCCCTTCGGCACCTGATAGAGCTGCTTAGTTTTCGCGTGTTCGTAGAGGTTTTTTTCGCCGTCAGAGCTGCGGCCCTTAGGACGCAGGACTTTTTTACGCTCTAACATGAAGGCAAGAAACTGCACGAGACGCGTATTTTCTGCGTTCACCTCGGTCGCCGGATCCGCCAGTGCCAAAAATAGCGTCTCGGCGTTGAGCTTCAACGTGCGCTCGGTGTTTTCCCCGGCGACGCGCGGTTTGTAGGGATGCACCCAGCTGCAAGCGATGAAGCCCGCCGGCGCGAACGCCTCCTTCTGGCTCGCCAAAAGATCATGCCGTACGATCTCAAGATTAGCGTTGCGCACGAGGTAACTCGCGACGGGCTCGCCCGCGGCAAAGCTCTGCCCCGAGACAAAGCAAGCGGTGGCGATCGGCTGCAAATTCAATTCCATAGCCTTTAGTGTTTACTCTCAGGAAGGGCGGACGCTAGCACTTTTACACCGCATGAACGGACGCCTCATCGCCATTGGCGACATCCACGGCTGCCACGAGGAATTTGCCGAACTCCTTTCGCTCCTAGAGCTCAAGCCTGACGACCGGCTCATTCTCTTGGGTGATCTCGTGAACCGTGGCCCCGACAGCCATCGCGTGATTGAACTCGCCCGCGCTCACCGCGCGATCTCACTGCTCGGCAACCATGAGCTCCGTTTACTCAATTATCGACGCACTCGTGATCTAAAATACACCAAAGAACACGATTTGGAAACCTTCGATCAGCTGCGGGCGGACGATTGGACGTATCTGGAAAAAATGCTGCTAACCTACGAGGAGCCCGCCTTGAATCTTGTATTTGTGCATGGCGGATTTCTCAGCGGACAACCCTGGCAGCGCCAACCCGCCGAGGTCGTCACGCGCATCCAAGTTATCGATCGCGACGGCCAACCCCGCAAACGCGCCGATGCTCCCGACGCCCCATTTTGGGCCGACCTCTGGAACGGACCTCCTTACGTCATTTACGGTCATACGCCCCGACCCGAAATTTATAAGCTAAAATGGTCCCTCGGTCTCGATACCGCCTGCGTCATGGGCGGTCATCTGACGGCATTTATTTTACCCGAAAAGCGTTTCGTTCAGGTCAAAGCCCGCCAACGCTACTTCACATGAACCCCGCTTCGTCCGCCGACCCACTTGCCGCCACCGCGCTGCTTTGCATCGACGCGCAGACGCTGTTCATTCGCGCCATCACCGACGGTCCCGTCGTACAACGCCGCTGCGCATTCGCCCTCGCTGCCGCCCACGGGCTCGGCCTACGTATCGTATTTAGCGAACAAGTGCCGGCCAAGCTCGGCGGCACCGCGCCCGAACTGCTCGCCGCCGCACCTGGTGCAGTCGCCCTCGGCAAAGACAGGTTTTCTGCGGTCGCCGATGACGCCATCCGCGCCGCCGTCGCACCCGCTGAACACCTCCTGTTGTGCGGATTGGAAACTCCGATCTGCGTTTACCAGACCGCAGTCGATGCCCTCCACAGCGGCCTGCATGTGACGATTCTAAGTGACGCGGTGGGCGCTCGCCGTCCCGACGATGCCGCCGCGTGTCTGGCCGCGCTCCGCCACGCCGGCGCGCACGTGTTGCCCAGCGAAAGCGTGTTCTACGCCCTCCTGCGCGACGTGCGGCACCCTTTTTTCAAAACCTACACTCAACTCGTAAAATCTCATGGCTGACGATGCCCTTGCCTTCTCCTCGGTCCGCGAACTCAAGCAAATGGACGCCGGCGGGCGCGGCGCCTTTGCGGCGATGCTGGTGGTGAAAAAACTCGCGACTAAGACCGCCTCCAACGGTAACGCCTTTCTAAGCGTCGATCTTGGCGATCGTTCGGGCTCGTTTAGCTGCACGGTTTTTGGCGACAACCCCGGCTTCGATGCTTTGCGTGCCGGAGGCGAAGGCTCCGTCATCCGCGTCGAGGGGAAAATTGATTACTATCAAGGCCGGCTTTCGCCGAAACTCGCCCGCCTTACTATTGTGCCGGAGAACGAACTCACCGATCCGGCGATGTTAGAAAATCTCGTCGAGGTCGCGCCAGAGGATGGGGCCGCCCTCTGGACCGAATTCCAAGGTTTTATCGCCGGCATTGGGCATCCAGAATTACGCGCGACTGTCCAGGCGGTGTTCGAGGAGATCGGTGATCAATTTCGCTGGTCGCCGGCCGCCGTTTCGATGCATCACGCCTACCGCCACGGCTTGCTCGAACACACCACGCACATGGCGCGAGCCTGCCGAGCGTTGCTGCCGATTTATCCCGAAGTTGATGCCGATCTGGCCATGGCTGGCATTCTGCTTCACGACACTGGCAAAACGATTGAATACGAGGGCACGCTCGCCACGAAACGCAGTCGGCGCGGCATCTTACAAGGCCATGTTGTCCTCGGCTACCAATTGGTCCGCAAGGCCGGCCTTAAATCCAAGCTCGATTCCGAGCGCCTTGAGCGCCTCGAACACATCGTGCTTAGCCACCAAGGTGAACCTGAGTGGGGCGCGGCGGTTTACGCGGCGGCGCCGGAGGCGGTCTTTGTTTCTATGATCGACAACCTCGACGCCAAAATGGGCATGGTTCAGCGTGCCTTGCGTCAGGCCAATGCCGACGACGAATTTTCCGAACGTCTACCCGGCTTGAGTTCGCAATTATTGACTAAGCCCGTCTCGCCGTAGCGCGCAGAGCTTACTGCAGATTCTGAATAATGCTCACGAGCGGCAGGAACAGCGCGATCACGATGGTGCCCACCATGACCGCCATGAAAACAATCATGATCGGCTCAATGACGGAGGTGATGCCAGCGACGGCGTTGTCGACTTCCTCGTCGTAGCTATCGGCGATGCGCGTAAGCATTTCCGGGAGCGCACCGGTTTCTTCGCCGACTTCAATCATACTGGTGACCATGCCGGGGAAGATCGCGGTGCCTTCAAGCGGCTTGGCGACGTTTTCGCCCTCTTTGACGCGGTCGTGCACGCTATTGAGCGCGTCGGCCACGTGCACATTTCCGCTTGTGTCGCGCGTGATCACGATCGCTTGCAACATCGGCACGCCGCTGGCGAGCAGCGTGCCAAACGTACGCGTAAAGCGCGCAATGGTCGCCTTGAGCACAAGGTCTCCGAGCACCGGCGAGTGAATCAGCAGCCAATCGAGCGTACGCGCGCCCAAGCGCGTGCGCTTGAACAACTGGAAAGCAAAATAAAGTCCGATCAAAACAGCGCCGGTCAGCAGGAAGTGGTCGCGCATGAAATAACTCACGGTCAGCAGCACCTGCGTGAGCAGTGGCAAGGGCTGGCCTTTTAACATGCCGGTGAAAATCTCCTGAAATTTCGGCACCACAAACACCATCAGGACCGAGACGATCGTGACCGCGACACTTGAGATGATAACTGGATAGATCATCGCGGATTTCACTTTGCCCTTAATGCGTTCGGACTTCTCGTTAAAGACCGATAAACGCTCCAAAACCGTGCTCAAGACGCCGCCCGCCTCACCGGCGCGCACCATATTAACATAGAGCCGGTCGAAAATTTTCGGATGCGCGGCCAGGCCTTCGGAAAAATTACCACCCGAGCGGATCGTATCAGCGATCTCTTCGAGGACGATTTTGAAACCGGCCCGTTTTTCCTGACGCGAGAGGACTTCAAGGCTGCGCAAAATGGGCATACCCGCTTTTACAAGCGTCGCGAGTTGGCGGGTGAAAACCGTGAGGCCTTTGCTATTGAGCACCGTGCCGAAAACGCGACGGCGGGGTTTTTTGGTGGCCGCGGAGCGCAAGGCGACGCCCTGAGCGGGAGATTTTGGGGCGGGCGCACCGGGCAAAGCAGCCGCGGGACGGGTGGCGAGTTTAGGGGCGGTGCTCACGTGTATTTGACGACTTCCTCGATGCTGGTGTGTCCGTCGAAAATGGCGCGCAAGCCGTCGTCACGCAGTGTGCGCATACCTTCAGCGACGGCTTGTTGGCGGATCTGCAAGGTCGGCGCGCGTTGAACGACTAAATCGCGCACCGCTTCACTCATGCGTAGCCATTCGTAGATACCGAGACGACCCTTGTAGCCGGTCTGGTTACAAACACCGCAACCCTGGCCGGAGAAAAATTGTCGGTTCCCGACACTGGAGCGACTGATCCCCAGCGGACCGAGCAAGGAATCCGGGGGTTCATAGGCGCTCTTACAATGTGGACAAATGCGACGCACGAGGCGCTGCGCAAGTACAGCTTCCAGACTCGACGCGATGAGAAATGGCTCGACGCCCATATCAATGAGGCGCGTAACGGCGCCGGGTGCGTCGTTGGTATGAAGCGTCGATAAAACGAGGTGACCCGTGAGCGAGGCTTGGATGGAAATTTGCGCAGTTTCCAGATCACGGATTTCGCCGACCATGATCACGTCGGGGTCTTGCCGGAGAAAAGAGCGCAGCGCGGATGCAAAAGTGAGTCCAACCAGGGGGTTAACGGGCACCTGCATGAGGCCTTCGATTTCGTATTCGACGGGATCCTCGGCGGTAAGAATTTTCAGATCTGGGGTGTTTACGATGCGCAGGCCGCTGTAAAGGGTCGTGGTTTTGCCCGAGCCGGTGGGGCCGGTGACGATAAAAATACCATTGGGGCGACGAATGATTTCGTTGATACCGTTGAGGACGTCGGGCGGCATCCCGAGCTGGGTGATGTCGAGCTGGACGGCGGATTGGTCGAGGACACGCAGCACGATACTTTCGCCGAACTGGGTGGGTAGCGTGGAAACGCGCAGATCAACCTGGCGGCCGCCCAAGGTGATTTTGATGCGACCGTCCTGGGGGATGCGTCGTTCGGCGATGTTGAGATTAGCGAGGACTTTGAGACGGGAGGTGATCGGGAGCGCGAGTTGCTTGGGCGGCGGCGCCATTTCGTAGAGCGCGCCGTCGATGCGGTAACGGATTTTAAACTCGTGCTCGAAGGGTTCGAAATGGATATCGGAGGCCTTGTCGCGTATGGCCTGACCGATGACCAGATTTACAAAACGGATGATGGGCGTCTGCTCGGCCATCGTCTCGATGTCGTGGTCAGAGAGCTTGCTTTCGTCTTGGTTAAAATCTCCCGCGCTAATTTCCTGCAGCAGTTCATCGAGGCTGGCTTCGTCCTCGCCGAAATGCTGACGAATTTGGACGTCGATTTTATCTGGGTCCGAGAGAATGAGTCGAACGCTGCGCCCAAGCGCAAAGGTGAGATCGTCTACGATGTGGGCATTAAACGGATCCGCGGCGAGCAGGTCGATGCTAACGGCATCAACTCGCAGGGGCATGACGGCGTAATCGCGGGCAAGTTTGCCGGTAAGGGCGGCGATGGCATCGCCCGGGAACTGCGCCGGCATATCGGGCAAATAATCGCACCCGACGTGAGCGGCGATCCGCTCTAAGAGTGCGGATTTATCAATGAGCCCAAGGTCGACCACGACATCGGCGAGCGATTTGCCGGTGGCTTTGTGTTCCTCATTGAGTTCATCGAGCTGGGCAGGCTCGACGAGTCGCTGCTCGCGGAGAAACTCGTAAATGGCGGGGCTGTGGCTGACGAACATGCGATGGGGTGACGCGTTAAAAAATAAGGACGAGGATCAAAAGTTGCGCAGGTTGGCGCCGCTGTTGAGTAATTTTTCCTGCATGGAAATCGGGTCGTGGCATTTTTCGATCGCCTCATCGGGCGATATGAGTGCGCGGTTGGCGAGGCTCAAAAGATGGGCATCGAGTGTGATCATACCTAGGCTCGCGCCGGTCTGAATATCGGAGTTAATGCGGAAAGTCTTATTATCGCGGATGAGGGAAGCAATCGAGGTCGTGTTGACCATGATTTCGTAGGCGGCAATGCGACCGCCGCCGATTTTTTTGCAGAGCACTTGGGAAATGACTGCAACCAAAGAGGAGGCCAGTTGCGTGCGGACCATTTCCTTGGTGCTGGCCGGAAAGGCATCAACGATGCGGTCAACGGTCTTGGCCGCGCTGTTGGTGTGGAGGGTTCCAAAAACCAAATGCCCCGTTTCAGCCGCGCTGATGGCAGCTTCCATGGTCTCAAGGTCGCGCATTTCACCCACAAGGATAATATCAGGATCTTGCCGCAGGGCCCGGCGGAGAGCTTCCGAGAAACTGGGCACATCAACGTGGACCTCACGCTGGGTGACGATACAGCGTTTGTGGTCGTGGAAATATTCGATCGGATCCTCGATCGTGATGATGTGCCCGTCGCGAACTTCGTTTATGTAGTTCACCATTGAGGCAAGCGTGGTCGTCTTGCCTGAACCGGTGGGGCCGGCGACCAAAATTAGCCCACGCGGGCGGTGCAGCAGTTCGCGAATTTTATCGGGAAGACCAATGTCGCGCAGACTATAAATTTTCTCGGGAATCTGGCGTAGCACGAGGCCGATATTACTTTTGGCGCGCAAGATCGAAACACGAAAGCGGGCTTTCTTGCTAATACTAAAAGCAAAATCTGCACCGCCATTGACCTTAAAATCAGCCTGATGCACCTCGGGGGTGATGGCCTTCATCAACGCTTCTGTATCCGAGGGTGTGAGGGGCGGACCCTCGATCGGCATCATGCTACCACACACTCTGAGCGTAGGCGGGTGTCCGACCTGGAGGTGCAGGTCTGAAGCGTTTTGCTCGACGGTCAACTCGAGCAGTTCGTTGATCTCATAGCTCATGGTGAAGCGAATTGATCGTCGGTGCGCTTAGCTGGAGTCGCCAACGGTGATGGTGACGATTTCGTCGATGGTGGTGAGACCGGAAGTAACCTTTCTTAATCCATCTTCACGCATGGTGCGCATGCCAAAGCTGCGGGCTTTATCTCGAAGCCGCGCGGAGCCGGAGTTTTCGTAGATCAGGCGCTGAATCTCTTCGTTGACCAAGAAAAGTTCTACGATGCTCAAGCGACCACGGAAGCCCGTGCCGTTACAGTTGGCGCAACCCGCGCCGCGCGCGAAGGTAGCGGCGGCAGCTTGCGCGGCGTTGATCCCAAGAGAGCGCAGTTCGCTGCTGGTAGGCGCGTAGGGTTGGCGGCATTTAGAGCAAATTTTGCGCACGAGACGTTGTCCCAGTGTCGCACGCAAGGACGTTGAGACCAGAAAGGGTTTCACGCCGATATCGATAAGCCGGGTGACCGCGCTCGGAGCATCATTAGTGTGCAGCGTGGAAAACACCATGTGACCGGTGAGCGAGGCGTTGATGGCAATCTCAGCGGTCTCAAGGTCACGAATTTCACCAATCATAACAATGTTGGGTGCCTGCCGAAGCATCGCGCGAAGCGCGGAGGCAAACGTCATGCCGATGTCGGCGCGAACGGGCACTTGGTTAATGCCGTTGAGCTGATACTCCACCGGATCCTCCACGGTAATGATTTTACGGTCGGGCTTGTTGATGTAGTGCAGACAGGAATAAAGGGTCGTGGTTTTACCCGAACCGGTCGGGCCGGTCACCAGCACAATCCCATCGGGTAGAGAGATGAGCCGTTCGAGTTCTTTTTGGTCGTCACTGAAGAACCCGAGTTCGGGCAAACCAAGTTGCAGTCCTTCTTTGTCGAGGATACGCATGACGATACTTTCGCCATGCGCGGTGGGCAGAGAAGATACGCGCAGATCAAGCTGCCGGCCGTTCACCATGATCTGGATACGGCCATCCTGCGGGATGCGCTTTTCCGCGATGCTGATATTGGCCATGATCTTCAGTCGGGAAATGATCGAGAGCTGGAGACGCTTCGGGGGATTCTCAACTTCGAGCAACACGCCATCGATGCGGTAGCGCACGCGAAAACGTTTCTCCATGGGCTCGATGTGGATGTCCGAGGCGCGCCGTTGAATCGCCTCAAGGATCATCGTGTGCACGAGCTTGATGACGGGCGCGTCCGCTTCGGCGTCGCTTTGGTTACCCTGGCCGTTAGCCTCGGTCGTGGTGGCGATGGAGTCACCGTTGCCGGGGGCGGAGAGGCTGTTTAACAGCTCGTCGATGGAGCCGGCATCTTTGCCGTAAAAGCGATCAATCGCAGCGGTGATATCGCGCGCGGTGGCGACATGGGGCTCGATGGTGAGTTTGAGCAGATGACCAAGGCTATCGATTGCCTCGGTATCGAGGGGATCGGCCACGGCGAGGCGCAAAATTTTACCCTCATGCGCAAACGGCAGCACCTGATAGCGCGCGGCCAACTCGCGTGGCACCAAACCTAACACATCGCCACCGACGCGCAACGCGCCCAAATCAGGCGCGAGGGGTAAACCAAACTCCGCCGCCAGTAGCGCGGTGACGCGTTGTAGGTCTAGACCGGCTTCAGCCACCAAGACATCCAGCACACGGGGTGGCGGCGTGGTGAGATCAGTGTGCCCCGCGAGCGTTTCACGGGCTTGTGCAAGCTGGGCGTGGTTGATCAGCCCGTGGTCGAGCACGAGCTGGATCACAAAGTCATCGGCCGAATAGTTTGCTGTTGAGGCTGGCAATTCTGGAAATGACGACGACGACATGGGAAATGTTACTGGCGACTAAGACTTAGGAGGAACTCGGCGTTGGACTTCGTTTTCTTGAGTCGGGTGATGAGCATTTCCATCGATTCGATCGGACCGAGCCCCTGCATGGCCCGGCGCAGGCCGTAGATGCGTTGAAGCTCCTCGGGGTGATAGATGAGTTCCTCTTTGCGGGTGCCCGAACGATCGATGTTGATGGCGGGGAAAATGCGGCGTTCGACAAGACCGCGGTCAAGGTGAACTTCACAATTACCGGTGCCTTTGAATTCCTCGAAGATGATTTCATCCATGCGGCTACCGGTGTCGACGAGGGCCGTAGCGATAATCGTGAGGCTGCCTGCGCCCTCGATATTGCGCGCCGCGCCGAAGAAGCGCTTGGGTTTTTGGAGGGCGTTGGATTCGAGACCGCCGGACATTGTTTTACCGCCGCTGCCTGAGAGCGCGTTGTAAGCGCGAGCGAGGCGGGTGATGGAATCGAGCAGAATGACAACGTGTTGGCCTTGCTCAACAAGACGGCGGGCTTTTTCGCCCACCATTTCCGCGCAGTGCACGTGGCTCTCGGGGGTCTCGTCGAAGGTGGACGAAACGACTTCGCCCTTGGTGTGGCGCTTGAAATCGGTGACTTCCTCCGGGCGCTCGTCGATCAGCAACAGAATTAACTTCACCTCAGGGCTGTTCGCCGAGATGGAATTGGCGATGTTTTGCATCAGCACGGTTTTACCGGTGCGTGGGGGCGCAACAATGAGGCCGCGTTGGCCGAAGCCGATGGGCGTAAGAATATCTACGGCGCGCATCGAGACGTCCTTCGCGACATCTTCAGATTCAAGCAAGATGCGCTTGAGCGGGTAATAAGGCGTGAGTTCTTCGAAGGGCGTGACGTTGGCAATGGCCTCGGGCGCGAGGCCCATGACTTTATCGACGCGCACAACGGCGGGACAACGATCGCCGGGCTGCGGGGCTTGCACCAGAACTTCGACCTGATGGCCGCGCTTGAGACCGTAGCGATTGACTAGGCTCTCGGGTAAATACGCGTCATCGGGATAGAGTCGGTAATTACCTTGGGCGTGCACGATAAACGCGCCGCGATCCGTCACGTCAATGTAGCCACGATCGAGAATCGGGCGCTTAGCCACAGCAGCAGCTTCAAAAATCTGCGCCTGCAAGGTGCGCCGATTGGGCGCGCCTTCGATGTTGATACCTTCACGGCGCGCGAAGGCCGTGAGTTCGGCCAAGGTTAACGTGTAAAGATCATCAAGGACCAAGGCCTCACCACCGCCGGAGGAAATTTCCGTGGCTAGGGTATCGAGGTCAGCCAGATTAGTGAAACGCGAGGGATTCGGTAGATCGCCAAAAACCTGTGGCGAGGCGGGAGGAAGCGGCTGCGGCGGATACATCGGGCCAGGGCCGCCCCCGCCGTGACCACCAAAACCAAGGACCACCGCCGTTGCGGCCCCGCTTACGTTTATTGCGCTTCCATGCGTCGCGACCCTGCCATTCACCGCGCCCGCCTCCTCCGCCTTGGCCACCACCCTGACCGCCTTGATTCCAACCGCCGCCGGATGGACCCGCGGACTGATCCGCAGCTTGTGGCGCGCCCGAATCGCCCGAGGAACCATGACCATCGTGGGAGGAGGCTTGGGGCGAGGATTGACTTGAAGAACTATAATCTGAGGCGGAGCTCGACTGAGCAGAATCCCCATAAGCAGCCGAAGGCGCTACCGGCGTCGGTACAAAAATCGGGGCCGGCGGCGGCGTCTCACGCGGAGCGGGTGCGCTTTCGGTAAACGACAACTCAGCGTCAGCGGTTTTTACTTTAGCGGTTTTTTTACCGCGAGGAGCAACCGTACGCTTGGTTTTCTTAGGTGCAGAAGCTGCAGAATGGGAGGAAGACGAGGAATCGTCGTCGTTCTTAGGAGGAAAAGACATGTGAAAGTAAAAGGCAGGGAGCCGCGCGGGGCTAGGGAGTAAAAAGTATGGGCTTTAGCGTCGGCCGGGGAGCGAGGCGACAAACGTGTCGATTTGGACTTGGAGAAAAGCGGCAGAGCCGTCGTTCCACATGACCCTATCGGCGAGTTCGATTTTTCGCGCCAACGGCAATTGCTGGGAGATGCGTTGTCCAGCGAGTTCCCGCGAGAGGCCGCGTTGCTCCAGTCGGACAAGTTGCAACTGTGAAGAACAGGCGATACACAGCGTGAAATCAAACCAATTTTCCAACGATTGCTCGAAGAGCAACGGCACCTCGAAGACCCAATCTGCTTCGGGTTGCGTCGCTAGCAACCGCCGCCACTCCGCAAATAATAAAGGATGCGTCAGCTGCTCCAACCAACGTCGCTCTGCCACTTCCGCAAACACGCGAGCGGCAAGCGCTGCACGATCTAGTAGCCCCTCGGGCGTAAACACCGATTCGCCATAGCGCTCTTGCAGCTGCGCGAGCACCGCCGGCGCGGTTAAAATCAAATCTCGGATTTGAGCATCTGCATCTACTCTTCGAAAGCCATGTAGTTCAAAGCCTTTGGCTGCGGTTGACTTACCGCACCCCATACCCCCCGTTACACCCAAAATCATGGGAGCACCCCGGTTGGCTGTGGATGTGAGCTCGCTGCGCTTGGTTGCAAATAGCTAATCATAACAATGGGGCTGCGGAGCGGGGTTCAGGAACAAGTGAGATCCCTAGAATTTGCGAGCCTGGCACAATTGACACGAAAAATCTGACTGCTGAGACAAAAACTCTCTCGGGCAAACACTGACTCCCGCATCAGAGGAGCGACAGCACTTAAAGCGTGCGCAATATTGCACGGAATCGAAGTTTTTTTAAAAAAACATTGCCTCACTGAGTGCATTCTCGGGTGCGAGCAGGCTTACCGCCGCGTGCAACTCGGTGCGTCCGCCGTCAAAAACTGTCGTAAAAACGGCTGCACCTGAGGCCACATCGCCATGCCAAGCAAAGGATTTACCGTCTGAGTATTTAAAATTTACGAGTAGAGTTTCAGCCGAAGTTACCGTCGAGGCCACCAGAGAGTAAACGGCGTTGGTCTCACCACACTGCCCCATGCGATCACGCAGCCACTGCAACAACACACGGCCCTCGGCGCTAAACGCAGCTCCGTAGCCAACGGCGACACCCAGTAAACCCTCACGCAAGGTGGAGGTAGGATAGCGGCTGAGGAATTGACCGAGCGATTGGCGCACGGGGAGAAGACGCGCGTAAACAAGATCGCGCAAATTCTCACGCCTAGGCCAAGCGTAGGTGAGCGCATCGCTGGGAGCGATAGAGCTATCGATTAATACCCGTCGCGCACGGGTGAGCAGGTAACGGTAATCGGCCATGCGCGAGGTGTCGGCGAAGCGGTGGGCCCAATAATAAATCGGCAGATCGGTCGACAGACAGATTGAGACTTGGTTCTCCAGATAAGCACGGGCCGAGCGCGCGTAACTTAAGATCACAAACTCACAACAACGCGTATCGCCCTTAGATTTACCGACATGACATTCGCCGTAAATTTTGGCGCGAATTTCCGTCACTCCTTCATCCTCACTTAAAGGACACAATACGACAACTCGGCAGGGATAACGATGAGAGAAGCGTACGACCGTTTGAAATTGGGTGACGGCGTCATCTACTTCAGAATTAAGACCTAGATGCAGGACAAAGTTAACCTGAGTCGCCTTGGCGTCGTCTGAGGAGGGCGCGGCTCCGCCGCTTGAGGCCGTTTCGGCCCACATCTTAGCCAGCTCTTTACTGATGGAGCTGACGGGGACTTCTATACCCGGGAGCGCGTTAAAAATCGAAGGCATGAGCGAGCGCTTAAGGCTGACGCCACACGTGCTGTTTGGCGGCGAGAAGCTGATCCGCGCTGGCGGGGCCCCAAGAACCTGCAGCGTAGGCATCCATACCCTTAGCGCCTTGGGCCTTCCAGTGTTCGAGTACGGGAGTGTAAAGTTTCCAGGAGGTTTCAGCCTCGTCGCCGCGAATGAAAAGCGTGCCGTCACCAATCATAGCGTCGAGTACGAGTCGCTCGTAAGCCTCGGGGGTGTTAGAGCCAAAGGTGGTCGCGTAGCGGAAACTCATTTTCACCGGCTGAGTACGTGTCTCTAGACCAGGAATTTTGGTGTTCATGATCAGGCTTAGGCCTTCGTCGGGCTGAATCTGAAACGCGAGGGTATTGGCCGCGAGATCGAAGCCTCCGTCTTTGGAAAACAACGTGCCGGGAGGGCGTTTGAAATTGATTGCGATCTCGGAGACGCGGCGGGCCATGCGTTTACCGGAGCGAAGGTAAAACGGGACACCTTGCCAGCGCCAATTATTGATTGAGAGGCGGATACCGGCGTAGGTTTCTATCGCCGATTCAGCCGCGATACCTTCTTCTTGGAGATAACCTCGGACGGCTTTACCGCCCATCAAGCCGGCGGCATACTGCGCACGTGCAACGTCGCCGTCGGGCCCGAGATTGAGGGGTTGGATGGCTTTGAGGACTTTGACTTTTTCATCGCGCACGGCCTCTGCGTCCATCGAGCCAGGGGGCTCCATCGCAGTGAGCGCGAGCAACTGCATCGTGTGATTTTGAATCATGTCACGCAGGCAACCGCTCTGCTCGTAATAGCCGCCGCGAGTGCCGACGCCGACTTCTTCGGCTACGGTGATCTGGACGCTATCGATGAAGTTGCGGTTCCACAGCGGTTCAAAAATGGCGTTACTGAAACGCTGTACGAGCAAGTCCTGCACGGTTTCTTTACCCAGATAGTGATCGATGCGATAGACTTGATGCTCGGCCAACACCGAGCGGATTGTGACGTTGAGCTCGCGGGCGGACTCGAGGTCTTTACCGAAAGGCTTTTCGATAATGACTTTGGTGTGGTGGGGTTGACCGAGGTATTTCCGAGCGAGACCACTGGCTCCGAGATTGAGCAAGATCGAGGCGAAGACCGAGGGCGGTGTAGAAATATAAAATAACGTCTGAACTTCGCGGCCGATCTTTTTCTCAATCGCAGCAATATGAGTAGCGAGCCGATCGAAGGCGGCTTTCTCGTCGTAACCACCGGCGACGTAAGAGGTGTTGGCCGCAACGCGCGCCCAAACATCGGCGTTTAGTTCGCGCCGGGAAAATTCCTTAATGGCATCCGTGGCGAGCGTGCGAAATTCTTCATCTGGAATCGCCTTGCGACCGTAGCCGACCAGAAAGAACTCAGCCGGCAACAAGTTGTCGTGACCTAAATTATAAACAGCGGGGATAAGTTTGCGTGCCGTAAGATCGCCGGAGGCGCCAAAGATAACGACGACAGTAGGCGGGGCACCCCGGTGCTTACTGAGCCCCTGCAGGAAAGGATGACGCGGAGAATCGGCCATAACGTTTTGGAATTTGTCGGCGCCGCCGGAGTGTGAGGCAAGTGAAATGCTCTAAACCGGGGCCGCGTTAATTACGAAAAAGCTTAGCCTTAAATTATTTCGGGAAAGCGCGGTGCGTCTTCGTAATACTGAACTAAACTGGGTACTCGCCAACTAGACAAACCCCTGCGATAGCAAATAGTGGCCTGTTTAAAACAGGAGCCTCACCCTCCTTGAGGGATCCCTTAGGCGAAGCCCCCTTCCCTACTGCATAATTCAAAGCCCAGCGCTGGTCGCAGCTTAGGGTGCGACTGGGCTGGCATCACGCACACAGCGGAAGCCGACGTGGTTGCTGCCTGTATCGACGGCGCCCTTACCTCGGGTGCCCACCATGTAGCGGGTGCAATATTGATCGGTGCACAAGTAAGAGCCGCCGCGTTGTACGCGTTTCGGCATGCCGGGTTCTTGCGGATCGAAGCTTTCCGATTCGGCTGGGCCACGGGGGTCGCGCACGACACCGCTGCCGGCAGCGCTTTGGTCGCGCGCGTAACCATCGGGCCGGTACCAATCCGAGCACCATTCCCAGACGTTGCCGGCCATATCGTGCAGACCGTAGGCATTGGCCGGAAACGAAGCGACGGGGGCAATACCGATGAAGCCATCGTCTTCGGAATTTTTATGCGGGAAAGCGCCTTCCCAAATATTCGCCATCCAGCGACCGTTGACGGTGAGTTCATCACCCCAGGTGTAGCGTGCGCCGGTGAGACCGCCACGGGCCGCGAATTCCCATTCGGCTTCGGTGGGGAGACGTTTGCCAGCCCAGGCGGCGTAAGCAGCTGCATCCACGTAGGCGATGTGGAGCACAGGATCTTGGTCATGGCCAACGATGGTACTATTGGGACCGCTTGGGTGACGCCAATCAGCGCCGGGCACGTAGCGCCACCAACGCAGCGCGTTGTCCAGGGGTACAGCTTCGCGCGGCGGAGAAAATACAACGGAGCCAGGCACCAACTGATCGGGGGTTGCGCCAGGATAGTCTTCCGCTCGAGGTTTGCGTTCGGCGAAGGTAATGAAGCCGGTGGCGGCGACGAAGCGCGCGAACTCGGCATTAGTCACCTCGGTGCGATCCATCCAAAAAGGCGCAAGAGCGACGCGATGCACAGGGCGGGCGTCGTCCATGGGTTCGTTGCCACCGCAGAGATCGGCGCGGGGATCGGTGCAGCCCATGGAGAATTCTCCGCCGGGGATCCAAACCATGCCACTTGGGGCGGGCTTAGGCACTGGTGTGGTCGTGGGTACGGTGGGCAGAAAACGATCGGCAACAGGCGCGACGGTCGCGGAGGGCTTGCGCGCCAAAAACGCGGGTTGGGCGCTCGCGCAGAGGCAGGCAAAAATAAGAACACAGCCCGCGAGCTGTCGCAGCGATTTAATCATAGTGAATTAGCCAACGCCAAGCGAGGCGTGGTCCTAGCTCAAGGATCGACGTCGTAAACTTCGAGAAGAGCGATGCCAGTGTTGTTGGTGGTGCCGACGCCGCTGAGTTGGGCGGTGTAGGAACCGGGAGCGAGCATGATAATGATGGCCGAGTCGGCGCTGCCGTTAGCCAGCGGGAAGGCGCCGGCGGCCGTGCTGGCCGAGGCGATATAAGCGGCGTTGTCTCCACTGGCCCAATTATCGTTGGTCGCGAGGGTCGCACCGGAAGCGTTGAGAAGTTTCAATTGGGGATCAGCAAGAACGGCATTGGGTCCGAGGCCGAAGTTGCGCAGCGTGGGGCCGATACCGCGCACGAGGATGCGCCGGGAGACGGTGCCGTTTACGACGAAGCCCGCGATGAGAATATTTTCACCGGTGCCGACATTGGCGCGCGTGGACAGGTTGATCGCTTTGGGCCCGGTGAGGCCGGTGCTGGCGTCGTAAACTTCGACAAGAGCGACACCCGTGCTGTTAGCGGCGCCGTGCGCTTGCACGGTGTAACTGCCGGCGTTGAGCGTAGCAAGGACGACGGCGTCTCGGGAATTAGCCGGCAGAGGGAAGGCACCGACGCGAGTCGTCGCTTGGTTGATCGCCGTCACCGCCGTAGCGCCGCCCGATTGGGTGCCCCAGTTATCATTAGTCTGTAGAATTTTCTGAGTGGAATCGAGGAGGTCGAGGCTCGGGTCGGCCAAAAAGCCGGTGATGCCGAGGGAGCCGAGGCTGGGGCCGACGACGCGGATGAGCATCTGTTTGGTGCCAGTGCCGGTGACGACGAAGCCGGCGGTGAGTACATTGGCCGCGTTGGCTGCGACACCGCGAGAAGCGATGTTGGCGAGGCGGGTGGGTGCCGTAGAAAGAGCAAGCAGAGCCGGGTCGCTCGTGGCCGTGCCGGCACTGGTCGAGACGACGACGGAATAGTTTCCAGCCTGAGCCGTGGTAACATTACTTAGGTAGAGATTGGGACCGGTTGCACCTGTGATAGGCGAACCGTTTTGGAGCCATTGATAACTGATCGGCGGAGCACCGATCGCCTCAACCGAGAAGATGGCACCGGAGCGGGCAGCGATAGCGAGGGGTTGTGGCTGCTTGGTGATGGTGACGTAGCGATAGGTGTAGAGATTATCGCTTAGGCAGGCCGCTGCGACCGAAGTAAGATCGGATAAAGCGGAGAGCGTGCCGATGCGGGCGGCAACTTGGGAAGGGGTGGAGACGGTGTTGGTCGAGAGCGCGGCTTCTTGCGGGGTGAGGACCGTGGGGCGGTCGAGTTGGTAGTAGAGCGCGGCGGTGCGACCGAGATTGATCAGAGCCGTGTTGCCAGAATTATTGAAGGTGATGAATTCGGCGATGGCTGTGGGCAGACCGGCGACTTGGTAACCGCGGCCGATGCCGAGCGAGGCGTTCGAAGTGTCGTTACTCATGAAGCGCAACAGGTCGAGTTGCGAGGGAGCGGAGAGCCCGACGGAGGCGCGTAGACGAGTAAGGAAGGTAGCGGCGGGCAGAACACTGTTTGGGTTATCGAGCAGTGCGACCGTGGGGGTGGCGCCGTATTTGATGAAATATTCGGCCGAATTGATGATCGAGTTACAGACGGTGGCGAGATTACCACGAGCGTTGAAAATCGTCGTATAATTGCTTGTGGTGGGCCATTGACCCATGAGTAGCCAGTAGGCGGAGAGCGCGTTGGCGATGTTGTTAAAATTGGCGTTATTATAGGCGCCGTTATTGGTGGCGATGGCGGAGGCGAACTGAGCGCGGGTTATCGCACCACTGGCAAACTGTGCTTGGAAAGCGGCCAGTTGCACGGCGTTAGGAGTCGCGTTGGAGATATCCGTAGCGGTCTGTAAAATATAGGCTGTGTCGTCCAAAAGCGGATTGTTGGGCAGAACTTTGAGAGCGAGGTTACTGGAGACGGCGGTGTTGCCCGTGTTGTCGGTGGCGACGGCGTTAACGGTGAAATTGCCGGAAGTGGTGCCCGGGAAGGTCGCCGCGAAGAGCGGGCTCGTGGTGCTGGTGGCAAGGAGCGCACCGTTGGAGTAATACTGGACTTGAGTGATGGTCCCATCGGCATCGGCCGAGCCGTTACTGGAAAAACCCACGGCCAGCGGCACGAGGCCGGACGTCGGGCTGGCGGTGGCCACGGCGCTGGGGGCCT
>RGAX01000290.1 GCA_009919985.1 Opitutaceae bacterium | reverse complement strand
AAACTATATATTGCTATTTATTTATTTTTAGCAAGCTTTACGTTGCTATTCTATGTTATTTAGAAATCTATAAGTTGCATTTATGAAGGGGAGTTACACTTTGAAAAAGAATCCGGCGGCGCAATCGACTTCGATGATGGCACGGCGAGAGGCCTCGAATTTGCTGAATTCTCTGGGTTCTGTCCTCGCGGGTTAATCCTGCACCGCGAAGCAAAGCGACGGCGCGCGTTTTTTACCTCAGGGGGGGCGTCACTTCATCTCGGCCCTAAACGGCCGGACTTTCAAGCCGCCCCCTGAGGTAAACGGGCGATACTAAGAACGTGGAGGTGGTAAATGCGCCGGTAGGGGGTATGCGGCGGCTTGGCGTGTAGTAAATAAATTTGCGCGCAGGTGCTTGAGGTGTGTTGGCTAGTGGTCGATGGCTGAATCTAAATTTCTCGTGCGCTCGTTTGTGGGGCGACGTGTGCTCATCACGGGTGGCATGGGGTTCATCGGCTCCAATCTGGCGCGGGCTTTGGTTGGGTTGGGGGCGAAGGTTACCGTGGTCGATGCGATGATCCCCGAGTACGGCGGCAATCGTGAAATCAATTGTCGGGCGCAGCTCGCCCTACTTGAGGCGTGTCGAAAAAATAATCCTACGGTGCGCATCGTATTTGCGAGTACGCGGCAGATTTACGGTAAGCCCGATTACTTGCCGGTTGATGAACGCCACCCCGTGCGTCCGGTTGACGTGAACGGCATTAACAAGGCTGCTGGCGAAGCATTTCACCTGCTTTATGCGCGTGTCCATGGGCTGCGGGCGACGGCGTTGCGACTGACAAACACGATCGGCCCCAGAATGCGGGTGAAGGATGCACGGCAGACGTTTGTCGGTGTCTGGGTGCGTCAGTTGATCGAAGGCGATATGATCGAAGTCTGGGGCGGCGAACAGCAGCGTGACTTTACTTTCGTGGATGACGCCGTGGAAGCGTTCTTACTTGCGGCGGCGAAGGATGAGGCTGTGGGCGAAGTCTTTAATCTCGGCGGATCGCCGCCGGTGACGCTGCTGCGCCTCGCCGAGCTGATGGTTGATTTGAATCAAGGCGGCGCGCTTGCCGTGCGTACCTTTCCAGCGGAGCGAAAGAAAATCGATATTGGCGATTATTATGCGGATGATCGCAAAATTGCTCGAATGCTCGGCTGGAAACCCCGGACGGACTTGCGCACGGCTTTGACAAAAACGCTCGCTTACTATCGCAAGGAGTTGCCCCATTACCTATGAAACTTGCGCTTAGTTTTGTGATTCCGCTCTACCACAGCGCCGAGACGATCGGACCGCTGGTGAAACGAATCGAAGCGCTCAAGATCGAGGGTGGTCATGAAATTGTTTTGGTGAACGACGGCAGTCGCGATCGTACGGCCGAGGTCTGCCGCAGTCTCGTGGCTGAGGCACAGGTGCCGATTATTTATGTGGAGCACGCGCGCAATTACGGCGAACACAACGCTGTCTTAAGTGGGTGGCGGCAGGCGCGGGGTGAGCACATTGTGAATCTCGACGATGATGGTCAGAATCCGCCTGATGAAGCCGTGCGGATGTGGGCCCACGCGAAGACGACGGGTCTAGATGTTGTTTTTGGACACTACGCGGTGAAGCAGCACTCGGCGTGGCGGAATTTTGGGAGCTGGTTCACGAACCGCATGACGGACTGGGCGCTCGAGAAGCCGCCGGGATTTTACCTTTCGAGTTTTCGCTGCGTGACGGCGTTTGTAGCGAAAGAGGTCACGGTGAATACGGGGCCTCTGCCGTATATTGATGGTCTGATTTTGCAGGTGACGCAACGTATCGGCTCACTCGAGGTACGGCACGATGAACGGCAGGCCGGTGCCAGCGGTTATACGCTGCGGCGATTGGTGCGCTTGTGGCTGAGCGCGTGGATTAATTTTTCGGTTTTGCCCCTGCGTTTAGCGACGGGGCTAGGTCTACTGTTGGCGGCGCTGGGTTTGATCGTTTTTGGAGCCGTAGCTTGGCTGTGGTGGCGTGATTCGGGTCCCTCCTATGGCTGGGGCTCCCTGATGGCAGCGCTACTCGTGTTCTCGGGCACACAACTGGTGTTGCTTGGGCTGATCGGTGAATACATCGGCCGTATGTTTCTTACTTTGAATCAGCGGCCGCAGTCGGTGGTGCGCAAAGTTGAGCGCGGTGGCGGCAAGATCGGGTTTCTCGATCAATAAAATTCAGCCGAGCGCGGGGGTAGCCTGCGACCCAACGAATCAGTCGAGGAGCGTGCGCCAACGAGTGAGTTCATCGTCGAGATTTTGCCTCATTCCGGCTAAAGCGCCTTGCGGAGGGGATCGGCGCACATGCAACGCGTAGAAAAAGGCCTTACGGGCGAGTGCGGCGTCGGGGAAATCGCGCGGATCGCGCAGATACGTGGCTAAGTGGTCGCGACACCACAGACGAGCGGCGTAGCGGGCGAGCGTGTCGGCCCAGCGTTGGACGAGGAGGCGGGTATTGGCCTCGTCGCGCAGTTTTCGGCCGGGGGAGGCGCTGATGTGGTGGCGAACGATGCT
>RGAX01000289.1 GCA_009919985.1 Opitutaceae bacterium | reverse complement strand
CAGGAGCCGCCGAGGTGTCGCTGGCTAATTTTTCGCGGCCGTTGATCCACACGCCGCCGCGTGAATCTTGATTGAGCCACCACACGTGTTCACCGATCTCGACGAAAATAGGTTTATCGGTCGGCACGGGCGGTAACACGAGCCCGAGTGCCGCAAAGCCCGCCATCAAATCGGCATCCGAACAACGCAGGCCGCGCGCCAGGAACGGTAAACTACCCGAACCGCCGGGGCCGCGACGATTGCGGCGCATGAGCGGACGAACTTTGTCGAGTAACTCCGGACCCTGCGCGAGCGGTCCACCCGCCAGCGCGGCGGGCGCGGTCACAGGCGCGGTCGCGCCCTCGACCGGAAACATCGGTTCAACCACCGGCTTCGCGGGCGCCGCCTCGCGCGGCTTCGGCACAAAAACCGGAGCCTCCGGCCGCCGCGCCGTCGCATCCGCAAGCGGATCGCGCTGCGTTGCGGGGGCTTGAGGTTGCGCATTCGCCGGTGCCAAACTCTCGCCCTCGGGTGCCACATAAGACGTGGCCTTGACCGTGCGAAACACCGGACGCGGCTTCTCCTTCGTGTTAATCCAGAGTTCGCCGCGGCGGTTGATGTTTACCCAATAAACATCGCCGTCGTACTCGACGTAAGCCGGAGCGGAGTCTTCGTCGTCGGGCATCGTGAAGCCGCATTCGCGCAGAGCGCCGATAATATCCGCGTCGCTAAAGTCCCATTTTTTCGCGAGAAAATCTACGCCCACCGACATGCCCGGGCCGCGTTGATTGCGGCGCATGTGCGGTTTCATCGCATCGAAGAACGAAGGCAATTCATCCTCTTCGCCTAGCTTGTCCCACTCATCTTTTACCTGTTCTTCCTCGTGGGCCTCGGGGTCGTGATCGCGCTCCGTGTCACGCGGCTTACGGAAACCATCTTCGGGCGCGGCCTTGTCGGCCAGCGTCGCATCCGGCGCTTCATCCGTTCCGGCCGTAGGCGCGCTCGATGTCGCATTTTTAAATTTCGATTCAAACTCGGCGCGCAGTTTATCGGCCTCGAGTTTGGCGGCGGCCGCAGCGGCATCTTGCAACGTCCAGTCGCGCTGCGTGGTGCGACGCGCGAGACCGTTAAACGCCAGGATGTTATCCGGCTGAATTTGGAACGAAACGATCTCCCAATCATCTTTGCCGAGATCGTTCAGAAATTTCTCCATGAGCGCAGGCGAGGCGAATCCGCCTCGGCCGCTCGTGATCATCTTGTATTCCCAGAGTGACATAAATTTTTTTGGCTTAACGCGCTGAGATTTAACTTTCCCAAAACCACCTGACATTGCCGAGCCTAATCGCGGCTAAATTTAGCCGCAGGAACTCTGCCCAAGAAAATTTCATTTTGTCGCCGCATGGAGAAATCGCGCGAGCGCATACGTCGCCAACTGACCACCCGGACCAGTGAGAGTATACTCAAACGCGTGGGTCGCCCACGGCAGCTCAACGTACACATGCGGCACCTGGGCCTCCGCCAAGCGCGCCTGCAAACGCACACTGTGCTGATTCCACACCAACGTGTCGATCGAGCCATGCACCAATAACGTCGGCGGCGAACCCGCGCGCACTTTTTGATGCCCGCTAGCACTTTCATAATTGGCCTGCGCCACCGACGGCGGCCCGCCAAGGTATTGGCGCATCAATTGCGGTGATTTCAAAAAATCATCCTCCCGCGCTGAGCTATAAGCAAAAAACATATCATGCGGCGCGTAAAACGACACCACGCCGCGAATCGCCGGATCATCCGACCCGTAACCCACCGCCGAAGCGATCTGCCCGCCCGCGCTCCGCCCAAATAACACCAATCGCTCTGGATCCACTCCTAATTCCACCGCCTGCCGTTTAATAAAATCCAGCGCCGCCAACGTATCCTCTCGCTGCGCCGGCCAAATTGACTGTGGCGCCAATCGGTAATCAATCGCCGCCACCCCAAAACCCCGCCGCGCCAACCAATGATTTAAATCCGCGAGTTGCTTTCGATCCCCTCCGTCCCAACCACCGCCGTGAATCACGACCACACATGGCGCGGTCGTTCGGTCCACCGCGCGGAAAAAATCTAACCTCAAACCTGGCGCAAATTCGCGCGTCTCCACCGCCACCGGCGCCGGACCCGTCGCAAAATAACCTGACAGCGTAAACGGTTCTACCGTCGGTATCGCCTCACCAAACGCCGCCACAAATTTAGCCGGCAAGACCCGCCCGATGCGTTCAGCCTCAACCGTCGGCCGCAACAACAGCCCCATCGCAAACACGATTAAACTCAACGTCACGTAAGCCCACGCATCGTACCCGTCGCGCAACGCCCAAGTCGCAACGCCCGCGCCCAAGGCGCCCAGCGCCAGCCAATGCCCAAATTCACCCGCGAAGAGCGCAAACTTCCAATTCCAGCGCAAGGGCGACCGCCGCACCGTGAGCACACCCAAAGTGAGTAACCCCACTACCCATAAAAATATAAAAACACGCAACCACAGCATCATTTGGTCACTATAAATTTTAAAACCACCCATCTGGCAAAAGTTTCCCGCCC
>RGAX01000288.1 GCA_009919985.1 Opitutaceae bacterium | reverse complement strand
ACCGCACCCTCGTCACCTCCGCGACCTACCGCCAATCCGCCACCCTAACTCCGGCGCTGCTCGCCGCCGATCCCGGCAACAAACTCCTAGCCCGTGGCCCGCGCTTCCGCATGGACGGTGAGATGCTCCGCGACGCCGCCCTCGCTACCTCGGGCCTTCTTGTGGACAAAATCGGCGGGGCCCCCGTCAAACCTTACCAACCACCCGGCCTCTGGGAAGAGGTCGCGATGCCCGAATCCAACACCAAAAAATACGTCCCCGGCACCGGCGAAGACCTCCACCGCCGAAGCGTGTACACGTTTTGGAAACGCGCCTCCCCGCCGCCGAGCCTGGAAACCTTCGACGCCACCTCGCGGGAATTCGTCTGCGTCCGCCGCGCCCGCACCAACACCCCGCTGCAGGCCTTCGTCACGATGAATGACCCCCAATTTGTCGAGGCCGCCCGCAAGCTCGCCGAGCGCGCCGTCGCCAGCTCGCTCGACGCCACTGCACGCCTCGACACCCTCGCGCATCTCACGCTCGGGCGCGCGCTCAAACCCACCGAACTCACTGCCCTCGAACGCACGCGCACCACCTTCGCAACTTACTACGAAAAAAATCCCGCCGAAGCCCGCGCCCTGCTCACCGTCGGTGAAACGCCCGTCGGAAAAAATCTTGATCCGGTCGAACTCGCGCAATGGACCCTCGTCTCCAGCCAGTTCTTTAACCTCGACGAATTTCTCACCAAGTAATTCCCCGCGCCATGTCCGCTTCCCACGATTCCCACGACCTCTGCTCCGACCACGGCGGCGAAAATCCCACCATCTGGCATCTGCCCGTACCCCAATCACTCAAGGACGAATGGCTGCGCCTCGAGACCCGCCGCCACTTTCTCGGCCGTTCCGGTAAAGCCCTCGCTTGGGCCGGCCTCGCGAGCATCGTAGGCCGCGGCGCTTCGTCCGCTCGCGCCGCCAGTAATCCCGCCGACGGCGCTGCCCTCGCCGCTCAACTCCCGCACTTCGCCCCCAAAGCCAAACGCGCCATTTATCTTTTTATGGCCGGCGCGCCATCGCAGCTCGAGACATGGGATTACAAGCCCGGCCTTCAATCTCTCTTCAACACCGACCTACCCGAATCCGTCCGCGGTGGCCAGGTTCTCACCGGCATGACCGCCAGCCAGGCCAGACTACCCGTGGCCCCGAGTTTTTATAAATTCGCCCAGCACGGTCGCGCCGGGCACTGGGTCTCCGAGCTTTATCCTTGGACCGCGAAAATCGCCGACCAGCTCACGGTCATCAAATCCCTCCACACCGAGGCGATTAACCATGAGCCCGCGATTCTGCAGCTCACCACCGGCAACATGTTTCCCGGTAAACCTTCGCTTGGCTCGTGGCTCTCCTACGGCCTCGGCGCCGTCAACGACGAGCTGCCGACCTTCGTAGTACTCACCTCGAAGATGCCCGTAACCCGCAACGTCCAGGCGCTCTCCAACCGCCTCTGGGCCTCTGGTTTTCTCTCGCCCGAATACGCTGCGGTCGCCCTTCGCTCCGGTGGCGACCCGGTCCTGCACTTGAGCAACCCGCCCGGCGTCAATAGCGACCTCCGCCGCGCGATGATCGACGGTGTCAACGACGTGAACCGTCAGCTCTACGAAACCGTGGGTGACCCCGAGACCAACGCCCGCATCGCCCAATACGAACTCGCCTTCCGCATGCAGACCTCCGTGCCCGAGCTCACGGATTTCTCCAACGAGCCCGCTTCCACCTGGGACCTTTACGGCCCCAAGGCCAAAGAACCCGGCACCTTCGCCTACAACTGTCTCATGGCCCGACGCCTCGCCGAACGCGGCGTGCGATTCACCCAAGTTTTCCTGCGCAGTTGGGACAACCACAGCCTGCTTCCCGAGAACATCAAAACTCTCTGCGAAGACTCAGATCGCCCCACCTACGGCCTCATCACCGACCTCAAACGCCGCGGCCTGCTCGACGACACGCTCGTAATCTGGGGTGGCGAATTCGGCCGCACCGTTTATTCGCAAGGCACGCTCAAGCCCAACGATTACGGCCGCGACCACCACCCGCGCTGCTTCAGTATGTGGATGGCTGGCGCCGGTATGAAACCAGGCCTCAGCTACGGTCAGACCGACGATTTCTCCTATAACATAGTCAAAGACCCCGTTCACATCCGCGACCTCCACGCTACGATCCTGCACCAATTCGGCCTGGATCACGAACGGCTCTCCTTCAAGTTCCAAGGCCTAGACCAGAAACTCACCGGCGTGCTCCCCGCCAAGGTCATCACCGATTTGCTCGCCTGATCGCACTGCGTCGCTCCGCGCATGTTAAAATTTATCCCGCTATTTCTCGTCGTCACTCTCGTGCCCGCGCCCGCCGCGACGCTGCCAACCTCGATTGACTACACCCACGACATCCGCCCCATCCTCGCGGAAAACTGTTTTTACTGCCACGGCCAAGACGCCACCAAACGCAAAGCCAAGCTCCGCCTCGACACCCGCGAGGGCCAACTTGCCAACGAAGTCGTCGTCCCCGGCCAACCCACCGAAAGCGAACTC
>RGAX01000287.1 GCA_009919985.1 Opitutaceae bacterium | reverse complement strand
GGCATGGAGTTTGACCAAGTAGTTAAATATACCTTCGGCGACGATATTCGCGACATCGACTGGAACGTCACCGCTCGCCTCGGGGAACCCTATCGCAAAAAATTCATCGAAGAGCGCGAAGTGTCACTGCTCCTCGTTTTTGAAGACAGCGTCAGCCTGCAATTTGGATCTGGGGCCCAAACTAAACGTGAGGCCCTCCTCGAACTCGCTGGGCTGGTCATGATGCTGGGCGCCGTCAACCGCGACCGCGTGGGTTTTCTCTATGCGTCACCCGCGGGCTACACCTTGAAAGAACCCGTTCGCGGCCGTGGGCAAATCTTGCACGCCGCCGCCACCCTGCTCGGCCAATCCGCTCCCGTCATCGAGAATCGCGAACTACCAACTGAAAGTTCCTTTGTGCCTTGGCGACTGCTCGCCAAAGCGGCCCCACGGCATAGCATCATGATTTGGCTCGGCGATTTTCCGCCGCGCATTGCACCTGAGGGCTGGAGCGTTTTGTCGCGGCGCTACCAGACGATGGGCTTTCGGGTCGACGACCCGTGGGAGCGCGAGCTACCCAGTGACCGAGTCCTGACCACTTATGATCCGGTGGCCGGCCGGATCGTGACGCTCAACGGGGCGACAACCGCCCAACGCACCGCGCACGCGGCTTGGGGCCAACAACGCGACGACGCCTTCCGCGCTATTTTTCCGGCACCGCTGAGTCGGCTGGTGGTCGGCACGCATGAATCGCGCCTCGACGCGCTTGTGCGCTTTTTTCACGCCCGCATGGCGGCGGGCAAGAAACGCTGAAGTTAAAAAGTCTCCTTCGGATGATCACCCACGCCCTATGCATCGCACCCTTAGCCCTATTTGAAGGCTATACTTTTCACGACCCGCTCTGGTTGCTGACTCTGCTCTTGTTACCGTTGTTAATCTGGGTGCGCGGCCGCCGCGGTGCACCAGTATTGATCGTGCCTTTTGCCGCAGCTTGGCATCGCCCTGCTTTAATTCCGACCTCCCGCTGGCCGGCCGCTCTGGCCATGCTCGGGCTCGTTCTGCTCATCATTGCGCTAGCGCGGCCCCAAATCGTGGAAGACAAACGGGAAGTTAAACAGCAAGGCTACGACCTCATGCTGGCCATCGATCTTTCGGGCTCGATGTTGGCGGAAGATTACGAGCGCGATGGCGATCGGCTGAATCGCCTGCAAGCGATCAAGCCGGTGATTCAGGCATTTATTTCTCAGCGCGCGAGCGATCGCATCGGCCTCGTCGTTTTTTCTGGCCGAGCCTACACCCTGGCTCCGCTGACCTTTGATCATGAGTGGCTCGCGCGACAAATTGAGCGCCTCAAGATTGGTCTCATTGAAGACGGCACCGCCATCGGTGACGGTCTCGGCGTGGCGTTAACCCGCCTCGAACAAGCGGGCCGCGAGGACGGCACTAAACGTAAAGGGGCTTTCGTGGTGCTGCTCACGGACGGCGCCAATAATCGCGGTCTCCTGACGCCGGAGCAGGCGACCAATATCGCGCAGTCGCGGGGAGTGCCGGTTTACACGATCGGGGCGGGCCGCGATGGCCTCGTGCCCATGCCGGTTTTTGACGACAGCGGTAAAAAAATTGGTTATCGTCGGGCCATATCTGATCTCGATGAAAATCAGTTGCGCACCATTGCCGAATCGACGGGGGCAAAATTTTTCCGCGCGGCAGATTCCGATACTATCGAAAAATCTTTTGCCGCCATTGATCGCGCCCAAAAAATTGAATTTACCGCTAAGTCTTACCTGCTCACCACCGAGCTTTTTCATTGGTTTGCCATGCCCGGAGCCGCGCTGCTTTTTCTCGGGGCGCTCTTGGCCTTGCCCCCCGCTCGGCCCTTCCGGCGAAAAGCCCCTGCCAACGGAGTCACCGCTTGAGTTTTCATTCGCCCCATCTCCTCTGGCTGCTCGCCCCCTTGCTCCTGCTTTTTTCGTGGGAACTGGCCCGCCATACGGCGCGCGCCGCCACCCATTGGCCTAATATTGCGCGCGCTTGGGCCGGAGCCTTTGAAGTTTCTCTCGGGGCCAAACACACCACCGCCGAAACTCGCCCCCGCCTCTGGCTCTGGTTTGGTTTGGCCCTTTGCCTCATTGCCTTGGCCCGACCGCAATGGGGCCTAATCGAGGAGCAGGTGTTTGACCAATCGCGAGAAGTCCTCATTGCGGTCGACCTGTCTCGATCGATGCTCGCCGCCGACGTTAAGCCTTCCCGTCTCGAGCGGAGCAAATTGCTCATTCAATCACTGCTCGATGGCCTCAAGGGGGAGCGCGTGGGCCTCGTACTTTTTGCCGGCACGGCTTTTCTGCAAAGCCCGCTGAGTTCTGATTATGAAATCTTGCGGGAATTTCTGCCGGCCATGAATCCGGATTATTTGCCGGAAGGAGGCTCGAACTATAAAGCGATGCTGGAGACTTCCATGCAGGCCTTCGGTACTTCTACCGCTGATCGCTATCTGATCATCTTGAGCGATGGCGAAAGTACGGACGAAGATTGGAAAAGTTTAACCGATCCATTGAAACAAAAAGGTATTCGCGTCATCGGCTTAGGCGTCGGCACCACCGCCGGATCCTTCATCACCGACGCGGGGGGAAGTTTTATCAAAGATGAA
>RGAX01000286.1 GCA_009919985.1 Opitutaceae bacterium | reverse complement strand
GATTTCACCGGCGGTGAGCCCGACATCAAACCGCTCCTGAACCGTCGCGGCCTCGAAGCGCCGGCGACCGTTGCTACAGCCGCCAATCCGCTGCTCACGCCGAGCCCGTTACCCTTCAATTATCCGCCGTTTAACCTCATCAAAAACGAGCACTACCTGCCTGCCTATGAAGCCGGCATGACCGAGAACCTCGCTGAGATTGCCGCCATCGCACAAAACCCGGAGGCCGCCACCTTCGACAACACCATCGTCGCTCTCGAGCGCTCCGGCCGCTTGCTCGCCCGCGTCGCCACCGTCTTCGGTGGCCTCTCCGGCGCCAACACCAATCCGGAGATGCAAAAGATCCAGCGCACGATGTCACCGCGTCTCGCCGCGCACAGCGACGCGATCCGCCTCAACGCCGCGCTGTTCGAGCGCATCGCGAGCCTCTACTCCGCCCGCACCAGCCTCGCGCTCGACCCCGAATCAGACCGCCTGCTGTGGCGCACGTATCAAGATTTCGTTCGCGCCGGCGCCAAACTCGGCGAGGCCGAAAAAGCCGAGCTCCGCACGCTCAACTCCGAACTCGCCACGCTCCAAACGACCTTCACCCAAAACGTTCTCAAAGAACGCGACGCGTCCGGCGTGTTTTTTGATACCCGCGCCGAACTCGACGGTTTGAGCGACACCGCGATCGCCACGGCCGCCGCCGCCGCAAAAACCGCCGGCCAGGATGGCAAGTTCCTCATTGCCCTGGTCAACACCAGCGGCCAACCCCCGCTCAATGACCTCAAAAACCACGCCTCCCGCGCTAAACTCATGGCTGCCTCCCTCGCCCGTGGCAGCCGCGGCGGCGACTACGACAACCGCACCGTCGTCTCTGCCATCGCCAAGAAACGCGCCGCCCGCGCCGCCCTCCTCGGCTACGCGCACCACGCCGCTTACCAGCTCGAAGAACAAACCGTGGGTAGCGTCGAGGTGTTAAATAAACTCCTCGCTCAACTCGCCCCGCCCGCCGTCGCTAACGCCCAGAAAGAAACCGCCGACATGCAAGCCATCGTCGATGCAGAAAAAGGCGGCTTCACCCTTGGCGCCGCCGACTGGGACCTTTACAGCGAGAAAGTCCGCGTCGCCCGCTACGCCTTCGACGAATCTCAGCTGCGCCCCTACTATGAACTAAATCGCGTCTTGATCGACGGTGTCTTCTTCGCCGCGACTAAACTGTACGGCATCACCTTCAAGGAGCGCCACGATCTGCCCGTCTACGAACCCTCCGTGCGCACGTTCGACGTGTTCAACGCCGACGGCTCCGCCCTCGCAATTTTCTTTTTTGACCCCTACGCCCGCTCCAACAAAAACGGCGGCGCTTGGGCCAACTCGTACTCTTCGCAGAGCCACCTCCTCAGCACCCGCTCCGTCATCGGCAATCACCTCAATATCCCGCAGCCCCCCGCCGGCCAGCCTACACTGCTCACGCACAGTGAGGTCAACACCGCCTTCCACGAATTCGGCCACGCCCTCCACGGCATGTTCTCCAACGTGAAATACCCGCGCTTCAGCGGCACGTCCGTCCCGCGCGACTTCGTCGAGTTCCCCTCACAGGTGAACGAGATGTGGGCCAGCTGGCCGGAGATTCTCCAAAATTACGCCAAGCATTATCAGACTGGCGCACCGCTTCCTGCCGAACTTCTCGCCAAGGTCCAGGCCGCTGCGAAATTCAACCAAGGTTTCAAAACCAGCGAATACCTCGCCGCCACGCTCCTCGACCAAGCCTGGCATCAAGTTAGCGCCGCCGAAATCCCCGAGGCCGACGGCGTCCTCGCCTTCGAGGCCGCTGCGTTGAAAAAGTACGGAGTCGATCTCGCAGCTGTCCCGCCACGCTACCGCTCGACGTATTTCTCCCACACGTTCTCCGGCGGCTACTCCGCCGGCTATTATTCTTACATTTGGTCTGAAGTCCTGGACGCCGACACCGTCGAATGGATTAAACAACACGGCGGCCTCCAACGCGCTAACGGCGACCGGTTCCGCGCTAAACTTCTCTCGCGCGGCGGAACCGCCGATGCCCTCGGTCTCTTCCGGGATTTCACCGGCGGTGAGCCCGACATCAAGCCGCTCCTTACCCGCCGCGGTCTCGAGACACCCGCACAAAAGTGAATTCTCGCCTTCAACTTCAGCGCGGCCGTTTCCAAATATAGGCGGCCCGTTTAAGCTCGAGGTTGCGTGCCGTGTCCGGCCACGAGATGCGCGACCGAGATCAGGCCACCGTCGAGCGTGAATCCGCCGTCGAAGGGATTCGTCGCCATGAACAGCGGCGTATCTAGATCGGCGAACTCAAATCCACCGAGGCCTGCAGCGAAACACGCTGAGACGCTCATCGCCAAAATGCTTTCGACGTTACCGCCGATCATTAGACCGAGTCCCGCTGCGCGCGCCGATTGCGCCAGTTCGAGCGCCGCGAGGATGCCGGATTTCATTAATTTGATATTAACCACGTGCGCCGCGCCCGCCACGGCGAGCGCCCGCGCATCATCCGCCGTGCACGCACTTTCGTCAGCCGCGACTTTCCAGCCCGACTCCTTGATCAACGCGGCTGCGCCCGCGAGATCATCCTTTGCGAGCCATTGTTCAAGCAGCGCCGGCGTGATACCCGCCGCTTTCAATCCGCGCACCAACTCGCTCGCGGC
>RGAX01000285.1 GCA_009919985.1 Opitutaceae bacterium | reverse complement strand
GAAACTCGCTGCTGCGGGAGGTGTGATCCAGATGAATTCCCTGAGCGCTTACCTGATCCCTACGCCGCCCAATCCCGAGCGCAATAAAGCTATGCAAGGCCTTATGGCCAAATACGGCGGTCGGCGTAACTTGAGTGCCGAGCAGACAAAGGAGATGTCCATCGAGCGTCGTACGATTGAAGAAAAATATCCTGTGCCGATGGCCACCTTTGACGACTTTATGCAGCACGTGTTTCACACCCTTAAAGTGGTCGGTCCCGACCATGTCGGCTTCGGCGCGGACTGGGACGGTGGCGGCGGGGTGACGGGCATGGAAGACGTCGCTAGCTACCACAAAATCACTGCGAGCCTCCTCGCCGCCGGCTACAACGAAGCGGACTGTGCAAAAATGTGGAGCGGCAATACCCTGCGACTGCTCCGCGCAGCCGAAGCCTATGCCGCTAAGGTCAAAGCCGAGGCTGACGCTGCCGCCGCGACCGCGGCTAAAGATTAACTGACGCTACTCTAGCTCGCGCGCGGTGGGCGCGGGCCTCTTACTAAATATCATGCAGATTGAAATCACGCCCGGAGCTGCGGCGTTGCACGAGCGCCTCTTTACGATCGACACGCACCTGGATACGCCGACGGCAAGTTTGCCGCGGGCCGGATGGGATTTCGGCGCGCGGCACGACTACGCTGTGGACGGTACGCAATGCGATTTGCCCCGCATGGTTGCGGGTGGGTTGGATGCGGTGGTCTTTGCCGCTTATTTTATGCAGGGCGCACGCAGCGTGGCGGGTCACGCGGTGGCGCTTGCGGCGGTCCGCGGGATTTTGGAAAACACTCGTTCTGTGATCGCCGCGCACGGGGCGCGATGCGGGTTGGCGTTGAGTGCGGAGGATGCGCTAAGACTCAAAGCGGAGGGCAAGCGCGCGATTTTTTTAAGTACAGAAAACGCATACTCGCTTGGAACGGACCTGGAGGTGTTGCGGATATTTTACGAACTTGGGGTGCGCATGGTGGGTTTCACGCACATGCTCAACAACGAGGTGGCGGATTCCTCAACGGATCCACGCGGCGCGGAGTGGGGTGGTTTGAGTCCATTTGGCCGGGGGGTGGTCGCGGAATGCAATCGCCTTGGAATCGTGGTCGATGCCTCGCACGCTTCGGATGCGGCGCTGGAACAGATGATCGAACTGTCGAGTGCGCCGGTGATTTTGTCGCACACGGGTTGTCGGGCAGTGTGCGATCATCCGCGCAATATCGGGGATGATTTATTGCGCCGACTGGCGGCGCGAGGCGGGGTGATTCAGATGAATGCGCTACCGGTGGCGATGGTGCGTCGCACGGAAAATGAGGCGCTTTCGGCGGCCGTGGATGCGATTATGTCGCAGTTTCGTGACGCGGTGCTCACATCCGAGGTCCGTGCGGAGGTGGGTAAGGCGTGGCGCGCGTTTGAAGGGAAATTTCCGCAACCGCAGGCTACGATGGCAGATTATGTTAATCACCTCGTGCACGCCGTGAAGGTGGCGGGTGTGGATCATGTCGGGATCGGTTGTGATCTCGACGGCGGGGGTGGGTTTCAAGGCTTACGCGACGTGGCGGCTTATCCGGCGATCACGCAGGCGTTGCTCGAGGCGGGGCTGAAAGAAGCGGATCTTTCGAAAATCTGGGGCGAGAATACGCTACGGGTTTTTAGTGCAGCGGAGCGAGCGCGAGCCTGATTTTAAGGTCGATTAAACCTGGATGCCGCAGTGTTAAGCGAGGATTTAGGCTCAATTCATGTGGACATGGATTTTTAAGTTGGCGGCGATTTATCGATTGATTTTATTTGCATGTAATTACATGTAATTACTTAAGACTATGACGACACGTTTCCCCATTAAAATAACCCGAATTGGGAACTCACGCGGTGTTCGCATTCCCAGCGCGGTGATAAACCAACTTGGCTTAGATCGCGCGGGCTTAACTGCCGAGATACGTGCTGACGGACTCCTGCTCACGGCCCAAAAAAATAAACTGTCTTGGGCCGAGACAGCTCAGGCGATGGCTCAAGCCAAAGAAGATTGGTCCGACCTAGAAAATGCTTCCGCCGATGGCCTCGCCGATCTTTAAGCGCTATGGCGTATACTGGGTGGACCTTGATCCTACCCGGGGACGCGAGTTAAAGAAAACTCGGCCGGCCGTGATTATTAGCCATGACGAGCTTAATGCCGTTCTCGACACCGTTGTGATATGTCCGCTGTACAGCTCCCTTCACCCGACTTGGAGGACCCGCTTACAAATCACCCTCAACCATACCCCGTCTGAAATCGCCATCGATCAAATCCGCGTCGTCAGCAAAGATCGATTAACCCCAGAAAAAATGGGCGACTTGAGCCCCAAAGGGCAACAATCCCTGCGTCAGCTCCTCCACGAAGCTTACTGTGCCTGAGCAGACCTCGGCTGAAGCCACATCCGTCTGCATGTTCTGGCCTAGCCGCTAGGCCCAGCGCTTTCCGGAAAAACTTAAATTAAAATTCCCAAGTCAGGCCCACGCTCGGCAAAAGAGGCAATAAATCGCGTGCTTCGCGAGTGGTCTTGACGGTGGTGCCCGACACCACGGGGGAGTAGGCGTAGCCGATTAGGTTGGTGCGGTTGTAGGCGTTAAACAGGTCGACGAAGGCGATGAGTTGGCTTCGGCCTAATTCCCAGCGGCGGGTCGCGCGAAGATCGAGGCGG
>RGAX01000284.1 GCA_009919985.1 Opitutaceae bacterium | reverse complement strand
ACAAATGGCACCGTGCGCAGCGGCGGGAGCTTAGGCGAACTGGCGCAACCGACGAGCAGGGTTGTGAGCGCAAGCAGCGAAGCGCCGAGGAGGTGAGGGAATTGAGGACTCATGGTTGTCGAGTACAGAACGCTGAAAAACGATCTACTGCCAGCGGCTGATGTCGAAATCTGCGCCGAGATTTTCCGCAGAAATCGAAACTGGGACAGCCGCGGATGGAATAACGCGCATGGCACGGCTCAGGGTAGCGCGCGGATTTTTTCTGTCAGCGCGCCGGCGCGGCTTTCAGCCTCGGCGAGTGGGAGGCCTGCCGCGACGCCGGGGCGTTGGTGACCCGTGGCGGTGAGCCAGGCGTTCATACGGAGTTTGCGGCGCTCGCGGATGAGTTTGAGCAGTTCGCCGTCGGGGTTGGTGGCGAGGTGACCGAGGAGCTCATCGTCATCGGGGCGCAGGCCCCAGGCGTTGAGAATCGCGCGGGCGATCACGGCGTGTCCGAGGGTGTCCGGGTGCACGCCGTCCTTGGAAAAAGTAAACGCGGGATCGCGCGTGCGCAGCTGAGCGAGGGTGTGAGTCATCGCCGTGTGCACGTCGATCACCTCCCAGCCCCGAGCGCGCTGCGCGATGAGCCACGCCGAATACTGCGTGAGCACGTCATCGTAACCAGCGAACGGCGTTGGGTAGGCGTCGAGTCCAGCCGGCAGGACTTTGGCCGCGATCGGCCGCGCATCGAAGACCGGCGGGGTGATGTGAATCAAGGTCGCGTGCGCCGCGACGACGGCATCGTGCAAGCGATTCATGCCGTCGCGGAAGCGCTCGAAACGCTCTTCGGATAATGGGAAATAAATCCCATCGTTCATGCCGTAGCAGGCGAGGACGACGTCGGGTTTGGTTTGCGCGAGGATGCGCGCCAGCCGTTCGTGGAGATCGGGGCGGGGGAATTTTCCGCCAGCGTGCCCAGTTTCGGAGAGACCGGAAACCGTTTCACTCGAAAGTCCGACGTCGATGATTTCGCCACGCCACGCCGGCACACGGGTGTGAATGACCGCTTCAATAAAATCCACGTACGCGCCGCCGTAGGTGATGCTATCACCGAGGATCACGACACGGTGTGCGGCCGCGAGCGCTGGTGGCAGGGCGACGGCTTCGGCGGCGCGGATCGAGATGAAGCCAACGCAGCAAGCAAGAAAGAGCGACGAGAAGCGCATGATAAATAAAATCACTCGGGCACAAGTTCAGGGACGATGGGACGACCAACGTTGCGGCGAATGGATTCGAGGTTTTCGCGGATGAGTGCGCCCATGGATTCACACCGCAGGTAGGCGTCGCGGCCGTAGTGTTCGGCGAGACCGGTGCGGAGTTCGTGGATTTTTTCAGGTAGAGAGATCGAGTCGCCACTCATGGTGTGCAGGAGTAAGCTCAGTCGCTCCGAAGCGAGGCTGGCGCGTTGAAGTATCAGCGTCTGTTCCTCGCGCTGGTACTGGTTGGCAGTTTCGGCGCGAAGGTGCTTGGCGCAGAAAAGCGTGAGTTCGGTGTTTTCCTTAAAAAACTGCGGGAGGTAAAAATTTTTCCGGCTGTTGTAACTTTGCTGGTCGAAATCCATGGCGCGGATGCGCACCTGCCAGTCGTCAAAGTCGGGCGTGAGCTGAACCACGAAATTGTAGCTGCGCATGTCACCGAGCAGTCGGACAAAACAGCGCTCGTTAAATTTCACGAGCTCTTTGGCGACCCGGATCGGGCGTAGCTCGGGGCGCTTCAACCATTGATCGATGAAGACGTCGCCGGGCAGGCCGATGATGTGTTCCTCGATAAGGGTCGAGCCGTGAGTGATGAAATTCAGTCGGTTAGGCGAGAGCAGGTGTTCGAGCTCGAGGCCGTAGAGGCGGGAGGCGTCGGCTTTTTTGACGTAAAAGTAATCCTGATTATCATTGTACGCATTGACGATGCGGATGCGAAACGGCGTGGAGTTGCCGAAGGTGCAGTAGTCGATGCGGTCCACGTAAAGGTGACTCATCACGGAGAGGTCACCGTCAACTTTGAGCAGAGCGTAAACGAGTTTTAGCGCCTCGTTGAGTTCGCGCATCTCGGCGCCGTCGTAAATGACGGTGTCCCAGAGCGTGGGCGCGCCTTTGGCGTCGGTGAGCGGGATGATCTCCCTAAAGGCGCGGAGGCGTTCGTAAGTGACCGAGAGATCGCGCTCGCGTTTGTAGCGACGCAGGTAGCCCAGCAGATCCGGGCTGACGGGAAAGGTCGGTTTTTTCCGCGTCAGAGTGTTGGGCATGGCAGGATGATGAGCGCGAAAGGGAAAGCCGTTTATTGAACCACAACGGTCGCGTTCTCGACGATCGCAGCATAGGTGTAGCCGCTACCGAAATCACGGTTGGTCGTGAGCTTGCCGGTGACGAGCACAAGGTCGCCGACTTTGACCTCGGCGCTGGTGGTGACGGTGAGGTCATTGGTGCCCTCGGTGCCGGAACCATCGCGCAGATGCACCCAATTTTTACCGAGGATCTGCGCATTGTATTTCACGACGCGGGCTCGGACGGCGATCGGTTGGCCGGAGAATTTATTTTTGCCCTCAAGGATTTCCGCGACTGTTTGGCCGTTGGGTGCGCGCGGGATGTTGGCGAGATTTGCGGCCTTCGGTGCGACCGCAGCGGCGACGGTAGCGGGGACGGTTGGGGCGAGCGCTGGTTTTCCGTTCACGCGGACGTTGCCGCTGAAGTAGACGAC
>RGAX01000283.1 GCA_009919985.1 Opitutaceae bacterium | reverse complement strand
ATACGCCGGTGGCGCCGTTGGCGAATTCCATGTACGCGGTGACATCGTCTTCTACCTCGATCTTGTGGTATTTGCCGAAACCGCAGTGGGCTCGGATGCGCACAGGCATGCCGAAAATCCATTGGAAAAGATCAAGGTTGTGCGGGCACTGGTTAAGGAGAACGCCGCCGCCTTCGCCGGCCCAGGTGGCACGCCAGCCGCCGGAGGCGTAGTAGGCCTCGGTGCGAAACCAGTTGGTGATGATCCAATTTACGCGGCGAATTTGGCCGAGTTCGCCGGAGCGGATGAGGTTGCGGATTTTTTGATAATACGGATCGGTGCGCTGGTTGAACATCGCAGCGAAGATCTGCTTTTTATTTTTGTGCGCCGCGAGCAGGCGTTCGCCGTCGGCTTTGTGGACGGAGACGGGCTTCTCGACCATGACGTGCAAGCCAGCTTTCAGGGCGTAGATCCCGAGCGAGGTGTGCTGGTAGTGGGGTGTAGCGATAATGATCGCGTCAATGAGGCCGGAATCGATCATCTCCTCGGCGGTGGCGAAGGTCGCGACCTGCGTGAACTTCGCGCGCCGGGCGGCGTCGGGTTCAGCGATGGCTCCTAGAATAAGGCGTGGAATTTTGCCGGCGAGGATGCTGTTGGCGTGGGCGGTGCCCATGTTGCCCATGCCGACGATACCGATGCGAACGTTGCTCATAGTTGATGGAAGGGTAAGTTGAAACGCAGGAGAGGGGTCTCCTCGGCGCACGTTTACACCGAAGGCGTGCGGGCGGGTCGGCAAACATTTTTCCCAGAGAAAACGCGGGTTTGAGGCGGATTTTTTAAAAAAGCAGCACTTTAGGAAAAGTCCCGAAAAAGCACTTGCTTAAGACCGGAGCATCTAGCTTGCTGACCCTTCACTTGTTCGGGCTGTAGCGTAGCCTGGTAGCGCGCTTGCATGGGGTGCAAGAGGTCGTGAGTTCGAATCTCACCAGCCCGACCATTTTCTAAAAAGTATCCGAACATAGTTTGGATCGTTCAACGATCTAGATGATATCTCGGGGGTTAAACGTTTTACGGAACCCGCGCTTTATACGCTTCGGAGGTTAAGTTCGGATTTTCCCATTAGAAATCCACGCCGTTGGCGGATTTTCGGCGTTTCTCCCAAGAAGTGTTTAATGCTACGGGATCGAAAGCCTCGGTAAGTTCTCCTGTCTCTGCTCCGTAAACGCTATCTCGGGCAGAGGCCAATAGGATCGCCCATCAACCCTCAACTGAGCTTGTGATGCAGCCGATCCAATCGGCACCCAAGCGCGCCGCTCTCAGTCGTTGTCCCTGTCGCGATCTAAACGCGCGTATCCACTCAGCACTATGTCGGTGGACGTTTCGACTCCTGCCCGAGTCAGGCGGCAACTTGGCAATCGCGGGTACCTTTCGATCGAGCTGGATTCGCCTCGGAACGAAGGGCGCATGATTGCGCTCAAGCGAAATTTACATTACTGACGAGGCCTTGCTCGCCGGCGCTGGCCAGTAGCGCGAGCAGCCGGCCAGCCTCAGCTTGATGCGTGCGGCGTCGGAAGAGCAGAATCAAACCAGGGTGCGTTTCCGAGCTCTGGGCGAGGGCTAGAAAATCCGCGCGATTACATGTAATGACGATGCTGTTCTGCTCGCGGGCGTGTGCCCACACTGCCGCGTCGGTCGTGTCCGGTGGTAGCTCATCACGCAATTCAGCCACCGCGTAACCACGGGCACGCAGCACTCTTGCCACGTCCGCAGCTACGTCGTGATCGCACAGAAATTTCACCGGGCGTCCGGCGGCATCTGCTCCGCCACCAGCGCGTCGATTTCGCCGCGGTGATCTTCGTAGTAGGCGAGGCACTCGTAAACCTGGGCGCGCGTCACATTCGGAAAGCTGCGGCAAACCTCATCGACACTGGAGCCGAGCACGGTGAGGGCGACGACGTCATGCACGCCGATGCGCGTGCCCTCGATAATCGCGCGGCCAGAGCGCACGCCGGGCACGTTCGTCAAGTAGCGGTAGGAGGTGGTTGGCATGAAATTGAGGATGCTGCGCTTAGCATCGACGGCAAGCCCGTGATGCGGCACCCGCCGCCGTCGGCTATCAGTCGATCAGCGTAATGGGGGGCTTTTTTAGATTGTAGGCGGTCGTGGCTCGTTGACGTGACCGCGGAGGGGGCTCTGGCCTCGGCCCGCAATCATAGCGTGGTGTGCATCACGCCAATAGCGTAACGCGGAACGAGCCACGGATCCGTGGCTCAGTTGCCGCCCTCGTGAATAGGGATACTGCCGATGCACCTCTCCGGTTGGTCCGGAGAGCTTCATCAGTTGGGCTACGTGCCGAAAGCAATCACTGGACGCTGCAGGAGTTTGACCCGAAGATCGGCAACGTCCGAGATTCGGACGAAATCGTCATCAAAAGTAACCACCGTGGCTTTATAGTGCAAAGCGACGCTAGCGATCAATAGGTCGAGCGAACCAGTGCTGAGACCCTGCTTGCGACAGGCTTGGCCAAGGCAGGCCGCCTTGTGCCAAAGGTCGGTTGGCGTTTCAAGCTACGGGAAGGTCTGAAAGTGTTGGGTAAGTTGGCGGTTTTCCTCGAGTGTGGCATGGCTGAGAACCCTGAAGGTGACCGGTTCGGCCAGGTGCGCATCGGGGTGCAGAATTTAGGGGGCGATGAATTGCTTTAGCTCCTACGTGGAGCTCGTCCGCGTGAAACCAATCCAGAGGCTTGTGTCGATCAGTGTGACCATCATTTCCTCCAAGCTT
>RGAX01000282.1 GCA_009919985.1 Opitutaceae bacterium | reverse complement strand
GCTATAGCGACGTCTTCCTGGTCGACCCCGCCACTGGCACCCGCCGCCTAGCCCTCAGCGAACTCCGCAGCGAAGGGGGCGCCCTGCAACTCGCCCCCGACGGCCGCCACGCCTTTTATTATCAAAACCAACACTGGCACCTTCTAGACACCACCACTGGCACGACCCGCAATCTTACCGCCACCCTCGGCGTCGCCTTTCACGACGAACTCCACGATGCCCCGGAACCCGCCGGCCCCTACGGCCACGCCGGTTGGACCAAGGACAATCAGTCGTTCCTGCTGTATGATCGCTACGATATCTGGCAGCTCTTCACTGACGCCCGCCCCGCGAAAAACCTCACGGCAGCCTCCGGCCGCGCCGCTCGCACCCAGTTGCGTGTCCAACGCATCGAGCCGATCGACGAAGAAAACGACGACCGAGGCCTCGATCCGGCTAAACCCCTCACCCTACGCGGCGAGGACGAAGCCACCCGCGCCACCGGCTTCCTGCAGACTCGCTTTGATGCCGCGCCCGGCACCGCCCCGCGCCGCCTGCTTTGGGGCGACAAAAATTACCGCTATATCGCCCGCGCGAAAGACGCCGACGTACTGCTCGTTTCTGCTTCCCGCTTCGACGAGTTCCCTGATTACCAGACCACCGATTCCCGTTTCACCGCACCCGCTAAAGTGAGCGCCGGCGGCGCGCAACTCGCCCCGTTTAATTGGGGCCGCGCCGAAATCGTGCCGTTCCGCAACGCCGATGGCGTCGCCCTCAGCGCCGCGCTCTACGTGCCGCCTGGCTTCGATCGAGCGAAAAAATATCCGCTCATGGTCTACATCTACGAGCGGCTCTCGCAGGACGTGCACACGTTTAAGCCACCGATGCCTAGCCACAATATCAACTTCCCCCTCTACGCCAGCAACGGCTACCTGATCCTCACGCCCGACATCGTTTACACCGAGGGCCAGCCCGGCCAGAGCGCATTGAAAAGCGTGCTCCCCGCCATCGAGAGCCTCGTTGCCCAAGGCTTCGTCGATGAAAACGCCATCGGCATTTCTGGTCATTCTTGGGGCGGCTATCAAATCGCCTACATGGTCACGCAGACGACCCGTTTCCGCGCCGCCGAATCCGGCGCGCCCGTAGGCAACATGACCAGCGCCTACTCCGGCATCCGCTGGGGCTCCGGCCTGCCACGCCAGTTTCAATACGAGAAAACGCAGAGCCGAATCGGTCGGCCCCTCGCTGAAGCCCCGCAGCTTTACTTGGAAAATTCTCCCATCTTCCAAGTCCAACGCATCCAAACGCCACTACTGATCCTCCACAACGACGCCGACGACGCCGTGCCGTGGTATCAAGGGATCGAGCTGTTCCTTGCGCTGCGACGCTACAACAAACCGGCCTGGCTTTGGAGCTACAATGGCGAGTTTCACCACCTACGCCGCCGCGCCGATGCGAAAGATTTCGCGCGCCGGGCCTGGCAATATTTCGACCACTACCTGCGGGGGGCGCCCGCGCCCGAGTGGATGGAAAAAGGCGTTTCCTATATCGACCGAGACGAAGAAAAAATCCGCTTTAACCCCGCAAAGTAAGCTCACCTAGCAGAAGCGGAAAATGATATTCTAGAATTAAAGAACGACCGCTTTTTTATTCTTTTATTTTTTCCGCCGAAATCAAAGCGCCGGAAAATCGAGCCGCTGTACTCGATCCACCCAATAGATTTTCGCCAAGCGTCACCGTTTCCGGTGCAGCGCGATGCACCTGATCCCCTACATCCATCACAACCAAACCATTTAATAAAACACGCACCCTATTTTGCATCCCGCGAGCTGCTTCGGCCCATTGCGGTGTAGTGGTATTTACATCGGGGTCGGGATATAAGCCGCCGTGATCAATTTCAACGAGATGCTCTTGGGCAAGATCGACGGTATACGTCGCGGAGGCAGAGCCACCAAGCCCCCACGCGTCATGACTAAAAGCAATTTTACCTGGGGCAGGATAAAAAACATTACAAAAATCACCAGCTCCTGTGACTCCGCTCACCAAAAGAGGATCGTAACGGCCGGGCTTGGCATCGTTCGGAAATCGAACGCGAAGCCTCCAGGCCCCGTAATCGGTCGAACTTTTTTTACTACTTTCGAGCACAAAGGGGTGCTGTTTAACTCCGAGAATTGCTCCGTTAAAACGGGGCGCACTGATTCCAGTCCAAAATGAATTCTCCCCTAGAAGATAACGCTCTCCATGGCGCATACCAAAATCTAAATTTGTCTGATACACGATCTTCCCATCCCAGGTGATCTTGACCACTTGATCTGCATCTTTACGCAGCTTTAGCGGTTGGCCGGAGTAAACAGGGTGCGAACTAGGCGGATTCAGCGCCCCCAGCTGAACATCGAGTTGGTGCGGCCGAGAATAATCGACCTCGATGGGTTCTGAAAACCAATGAGTTGTTCCTAGTTGGAAAAAACCAATTCGCACTCGTGCGCCATCTACATAGGTGAGAAAAACCATTTCACCGCCCTGGACGCCATCACCCGTTAGGATAATCGGCTCGAATTCTCCCGTCTTATTGGTCGGCAAGGTTAGCACAAGACTCACGGGACCGTATTTGCGACCAAGCATTTCATCGGCCCAAAACACCGGCCGATTAAAAATGCGGGAAAGCGGCAATAGGCGTTCTCCGTTTGCGCCCCATAATTGCAGCAGCAACGCCGTCGCCACCGTGGTTGAAAAAAGCAATAACACGGCCACTAGTCCTCCCGTCACCCAGCGTGAAAAACCT
>RGAX01000281.1 GCA_009919985.1 Opitutaceae bacterium | reverse complement strand
CATCCGCTCAAAATGCCCGAAGGCACGCCGGCCTACTATAATCTCTTCGCCGTAGCCCGCTCCTAAATTTTCCGCCCCGCGCCCTATTTTCCGTGCTCAAGAAATTTTTTACAGTAGTCACACCCGTGGGCTTCGCCCTCAGTCTCTTCGCCTTCATCTTGGGCGTACGCTGGGCCGTATTTGACCGCTACGGCATGACGCTCCCCGAGTGGGATCAATGGGACGCCGAAGGCCTGAAGTTGCTCGCACCCTGGTATAACCAAGATCACTTCTTAAGCGCGCTGTTCACGCCACACAACGAGCACCGCGTCGTCCTGACCAAACTCCTCAACTTGGGCCTCACCGTTGCCAATGGCCACTGGGATCAACGGCTCGAAGCGACGTTCAATGCCCTGTTTCCCGCCAGTATCGCGGTTGCGTTTTTTCTGCTCGCGCGCCGGCATCTGCCTCGCCGCTGGCTGGGCGCCTTTGGGGTGTTTCTGGGTTTCATTTTGGCGTTCCCGTTCGCGTGGCAAAACGTCCTCGGCGGATTTCATTCCCAGCAATTTTTTCTAGTTGGACTCGCGCTGATCGCGATCGCGTTACTCCCCTTTTCTAAGCCGTGGTCCGGTCGTTGGTGGATCGGGGCCGCTGCGGCGCTGCTGGGGCTTTTTAGCATGGCCTCCGGCTTCTTCGGGGCAGTTGTCGTGATCGGGTTACTTGGGGTCCAATATTTTCGCCACGAACGAACGCTGCGCTCGGCGTGGCCGACGTTGGCGGTTTGCGTAGCGATCTCGGCACTCGGCTGGTTCACACGGCATGAGTTCGCGCCCCACGCGAGTCTCAAGGCGCAGAACCTGCACGATTTCGCCTTCACAATCATCCGCAGCCTCCAGTGGCCGGCGCCTTTGAGCACGTGGTTTGCACTGGTGCTGTGGTTACCTTGGACGTGGCTCGTCGTTCGGGTTGTATTCTCCTCTCGTCCGTTGAGCGCTCCGCACCGTGCGTTTGGCTATTTTATTCTCGGCCTCGGTGTGTGGGTTTGGCTGCAACTAGTCGCCACCGGTTACGCGCGCGGCGCTGGGGGGCCACCTCCGGCTTCGCGTTATATCGACACCTTGGTTTTCGGGCTGATCGCCAACGCGCTTGCGCTAATGTGGCTCGCAGCGCCGGAGTTACTCACCCGATCCGCCCGACGCTGGCTCGCCGTGGCCGCGCTCTCGTGGATCAGTATCTTTGCTTGGGGAGCCCCAACGGAACTGCGTCAGATTTTTAGAGACGATCTGCCGGCAGTAAAAGTTTACCACGATTACTGCGAGATCAACGTGCGCAACTACCTTTACACGGGTAACGAAAAATTTCTCGATCACGAAGAGATTCCCTATCCGGGCGCAATCGCATTTTTGGAACGCATAGGAGTTCCGGCATTGCGCCAGATTTTACCCGTAACGGTGCGGACTCCGCTCAAGGTCGTAGCCGCGTCATCCACATTTATTAGTGCGGGCGTGCAGATTCTCTATCCACCGGCGCCCGGACTGAGACCGAATACCCCACCTTTAACGTACCGTCGCACGTGGGGCTCGTATGCGGGGGCGAGCGCGCCAGCCAACGACCTAGAGTTTATGAGCGCACCGTTGCGGGCGCATTTCGGAGGCTATTTGAAATTTGAAATTACCGGCGAGGTCTCCACCTCCGGTAATTATCTCGAACTCCGCGATGCGTTCACCGGCGCGAAGCTCGCCACCATCCGCTCGGATAAAGCGCCTGGCGCGAGATGGCGCGCCGCTTACGTGCAGGCACCGTCCGAAAAATTTGTGATCTGCGCGCGGGGAGCAAAGGGGGCGCCGCCATTCGCTTTTTCCGAGCCAGTCGAAATGCCTAACGGTTCATATTGGGCGTGGATCTTGAATAAAAACGGTCAACTCATCGCCGTTTTGTCTATAACGATCGCCCTGATCCTCAGCGGCCTAGCTTGGCGCACAAGCCGATCCTCACCGACCTAAGCGGAAACGCCGAGCGAAGTCGCAGGGCGGTACGTTTAGCTCCAATCATTTTAGTGCTTGCTGATAGAAATTTAAATCGAGGGCATTCAATTCGAGTATGTAATTATTGTCTTCGAACGTGAGCTGATAATTCGGCGCTGTGCGCCCAGCTTTGATGTTCGCACGAGAAAAGACGATTCCTGCCAGCCCGCCGAAAAAATACGTCTTAAAATATAAACGAATCCCTTTTTTTATTCGCCTGAAAAGTGTCCACCTTTACCTCGCCTAACTGGCACCGCGAGTGCTCTTATTGCGCATGGCCCTCACCCGTTTCTCCGTCGCCCCGCTCCACACCCTCACGCGCACCCTCGCCGCCGTAGCGATGGGCCGCGAAGCCCCGGATCTCGTCCTCACCGGCGCCCGCCTGCTCTCCACGTACACTGAGCGCATCCATCCGGAACGCGAGATCTGGCTAAAATCCGGCCGCATCGCCGCCGTCAAACCTGCGGGCACCGCCAAAAAACTTTTCGCCCGCCTCCCGCTATCGAAATTTTTTGACGCCGCCGGCGGCATCCTCGCCCCCGGTCTCGTTGATCCGCACATCCACATCGAGAGCTCAATGATGACCGCCTGCGCCTACGCCGAGGGCGCGCTCCTAAACGGTACCACCACGATCTTCTGCGACAGCCACGAAATCGGTAACGTCTGCGACGCAGCTGGCATCGAGTGGATGCTCGCCGACGCCCGCCAAGCCCCGCTCTCTATTTTTCTTACCGTTCCCAGCACAGTCCCCGCGACCT
>RGAX01000029.1 GCA_009919985.1 Opitutaceae bacterium | reverse complement strand
TAATCACCTGCTCTTCGGTAAACGCTTTGTCCGCGTGGCTCGGCGAGAAGAAATCTTGGTCCGACTTACCCACGACCTCATCCGGATCGACTACGCCCAACCACTCAGCGTGGGCGAGGTTCACGCGCACAAAACGACTTTGCAGATCCTTAAAATAGATGCGATCCGGCAGGTGCTCCATGAGCAGGCGCAACGTCGCCGAATCAAGCGATTCAATAGAGGGCTGCGGCGGATTCGGCGTATCGCTCATCGGAGACTCAACAACTTGGGCGGCATCCGCGAGGCAAGCAACCCCGCGATGACTCTCGAATGGGGTTTTAAGCAAATCTTACCCGCGTGCATCTGGCATTGATTGCGGGACGTAACCACGGAAGCGTTAATTCCTTTATTCTTCATGTCCGGCTGTCCTTTCCATTCTAGTACTTCGTCCACGCCGCCGCCGGCTACCTTTCACTCGGTTGAAGCAGAACTCGCCTTCCTCGCCGAGGCGCATCCGAGCGCCGCCCTGCCGGATCGCCTCACGGCGGTTCGTGCCGCCTTGGCCGCCGGTCAACCCGCGCCGCTCTCCGCTGACGAACTCACTTGGGCCGGACGCATCGCGTGGCGCAATCACAGCCGCTGCATCGGCCGGCTGTATTGGAAGAGTCTGCTCGTGCGCGATCATCGGCACCTCGACACCGCCGATTGCTTGGCGGAGAGCCTGCGCGAACATCTTACACTCGCCCAAGGCGAGGGCATGATTCGCTCAATCCTCACGGTCTTTGCCCCACCCGATCGCGCTGGCGGCTCGGCCCCACGTATCTGGAATCAGCAACTCTGCGCCTACGCCGGCTACCTTCAGCGCGACGGCCGGATTTTGGGCGACCCCAAAAACGCCTCACTCACCGAACTCGCCCTCGCCCTCGGTTGGCAACCCCCGGCCACGCCGAGTCGTTTCGATCTGCTGCCGTGGATCATCTCGGGACGCGACGGCCGGCCGAAACTGTTTTCATTGCCCACGGATTTTGTAAGGGAAGTGCCCCTACGCCATCCGACGTTGCCGTGGTTCGAGCAACTCGGGTTACGGTGGTACGCAGTGCCGGCGATTAGTGATATGGTTTTCCACGCAGCGGGAACCGATTTCCCTGCGGCGCCGTTTAACGGCTGGTTCATGGGTACGGAAATCGGCGCACGTGATCTCGCCGATGAAACCCGTTACCATCAACTGCCGATCATCGCCGAAAAACTCGGGCTCGACCAGAGTCATCCCAGCACGCTTTGGAAAGACCGCGCTCTGATCGAGCTCAACGCGGCGGTCCTCTATTCGTTCGAACGCGAGGGAGTGAAACTAGTCGATCATCACACGGCATCGACCGAATTCATGAAATTTCGCGAGCGCGAAGAGCGCGCCGGCCGCGCGGTTTCCGCGCGATGGGATTGGATCGTGCCACCGCTATCACCGGCGACGACGGAGGTGTTTCATACGCCAATGCAGGAATTCCCTGCGACGCCAAATTTCCTCGCGCGGTCCGCAGCGAGTCCTGCGCCCGCGGCGGAACACGCCGCGGGTCAAAACTAAGGCAAGAGCGGCTCGTTTTAGGCGAGCGCGTCGCGGCAATACTTAATGGTGCGCGCGATCTCCGTCATGCGGTCGGAGCTGGCAGGCACTTTGTATTCAAATTCAATCGTGGCCTGGATGTTATAGTGATTGTCGCGGATGACGCGCAGCACTTCCTTAATAGGCGTGTCGCCTTCGCCGAAGGGCGTGTTGGGGCCGTTCTTCGTGGCCGGGTCGTATTTACGATCTTTGATGTGCACGTGCGAGATCCGCGCGTGGTTTTTCTTGATGAATTCGACCGGTGAACCGTGGCCGCCGGCGACGTAGTGGCCGATGTCGAGGTTGTTGCCGTTGAATTTGGCGGAGGCGTAAACGGCTTCGTAGTGTTCGCCGGAGGTCGTGGCGTGTCCGTGGTAGCCGACCATCAGTTGGTGTTTATCGGCAAATTTGCCGAGGCGTTCCATGTCTTTGGCGTCTTTAGAAATCTCGGTCGAAATAGCGCGCGCACCGAGGGCCTTGGCGAGATTGAATTGGTAGTCGAGGACGGGCTCAGACATCTGGAAAATATTATCCACTTTTACGATTTCGATGAGCATGCCAGCGGCGTCGAATTGCTGGCGGAAGGCTTTGACCCGATCCATCGAGACGCTGAGGCGCCAGGCTTCCAGTTTGGCAGCGTTGGCCTTGGCTTCGGTGGCGTTGATGGCGGAACCACGCGCAGCCACGACATCAGAGACCGGCGAGCCAAGGAAGGCCTCGATGGGCTGGGTGCGCAGCTCGAGGGCGTTCACGCCGAGGAGCACGCAATTGCTGATGATTTCATCGGCCGGCATGGTGCGCCCGCCGAAGCTGTAGGGGACGTTGAGGCCGATTTGGACGCCGTTGAACTTGGAATTGGGCTTGGGGCGCGCGCCTTGGGCCACTTCAGCGGCTTGCGCCCGATTCAGCACGGAAAACAAACTGGCAGCAGGCAGCGCCGCGAGGGCGAGTTTAGCGAAATCACGACGAGTGTAGTGGGACATACAAGTATTCTCGGTTGGTCAGAGGTTATTGGGGGAATGCAGACAAGCGACACGAGTCGCCCGCCACGGGTTGGCTTCAGTAGGCGCCGGCGGGCGACGCGGGCAAGTCCTTTTCATAGTGCGAAGCAGTTGTCTACTTGGGCATTCTCCTTGCTTAACTCTTCTAATTAGGATGTTTTCTAACCCTCTGGAACCCCGGGCGAGAAGGGGCAGAAGCAAATCGATCGCAATAATTTTTCTATGAACCGAACCAACCGCTGGAACCCGTCGACCTTGTTGTCGATGATTGCTGCTCTAAGTATAATCCCGTTCGCCGTAGCCCAAAAGGTCACCACGAACGTCACAACGAATTCTGAAGCCCCTCAGAAGCTCGAGAAATTCGTCATCACCGGCTCGATGATCAAAGGCATCCCCAACGAGGGCGCGCTGCCCATGGAAGTCATCACCCATTTGGAGCTCGAGCAAGCCGGCATCGCCAGCGCCGAGCAGATGGTCTCCCAGCTGAATATCAACGGCAACGGGCTCGATAACCTCGCCTCCAATGCCGACGTGGTCGCCGGTGCCCAGCGCGGCAATAACGGCGCCACCTCCGCCAATCTTCGCGGCCAAGGCTCCAACGCCACCCTCATCCTCCTTAACGGCCGTCGCGTCGCCTCGCACGGCCTCAATGGCGGCGTCGTCGACCTAAACTCGATCCCCTTCGCTGCCATCGAGCGCGTTGAAATCCTTAAGGACGGCGCCTCCGCCACCTACGGCACCGATGCCGTCGGCGGCGTGATCAACTTCATCACGAAACGCGATTTCCGCGGCCTCGTGGCCAACGCCTCCTCCGATGTCACTCAAGATGGTGGCGGCAACATTTTCCGCTACTCTCTCGTTGGCGGCTGGGGCGATCTTAGCAAAGACAAGTGGAACATCATGGCCTCCTTGGCCCTTTCAGACCACAAGCGCCTCAACGGTGACCAACGTGATTTCGTCAATACCTTCCAACCTAAGCGCGGCATCTCCCCCGACACCCGCGGCACTCCAATCGCCACCCTCTTCACCGTCGCCAACCTGCCTACGGCTCTCGGCCTGAGCACCGCCAACCCGGTCGACCCAGCCAATCCCGCCGTTCGCGTCAACGGCATCAACATCGTCGACCTGCCCACGTACGCCGGCGGCTACACCGGCTTCGACGGCATGGGACCCTACGAAGAAATCCTCTGGGGCGCTACCTCCGCTAGCGGTAGTGGTAAATACGGCTCCGCTTGGGACACCGGCCGCGCCGCCGTCCTGCAGCAGCCCGTGAAAAATACCAACTTTGTTAGCCGAGGCTCCTATAAATTGGGCGCTCATCTCCTCACCGCCGAAGCGGTCATCGGTCGTTCCGACTCCTCCAAGAGTTTCTCGCCGAACCAATGGAGCACTGCCGGTTTGTCCGCCACCGGCGCCCAGACCACCACCACGACCCTCAACGGCACCGTGGTCCCCAATCCACTTTCCGGCATGGCTTACCCCAGCAACGGAGCCGATTATAACCGCGTCTTCAACGCTCTCGTCGCCTACTTCCCCGCCCTTGAGTCCAACCGCGGCCTGCCGCTTGGCTTCCGCTGGCGCTCTTTGCCCGCCGGTAATCGCGAGCTGCGTACCATCACCGACACCAGCCGTTATCTCGTTGGCCTCGAGGGCCCACTCCCGTTGCCCTTCGCATTTTTCTCCGAGTGGGAATACCGCACCGGCCTCGCCCAAGCCAAGAGCCAGAGCAAATCCAAGCTCCTCAACGGTTATTACTACACCGTACCTTTCGCGAAGTTGATCACCTCCGGCGTCCTCAGCCCGTTCTCCTACAATCAATCGCAAGCAGCCATGGACGGCCTCAAGGCCGCGTCCGCTTCGGGCGTCGAGCTCTACGGCGGCACCTTCACCACCACCACGGCCGACTTCACCACCTCCGGCCCCGTCTTCAAACTCCCAGCTGGCAATATCTACAGCGCCTTGGGCTTTGATTACCGCAAAGAAGAATACTACTTCGCGGGCGACCCGCGCAGCAACGTGAGCACCGTCGATTCACTCATCTTCAATGCACCCTTCGACAACGGCCTAGCCACCGCGGGCACGCTAAGCCGCAACATCTACGCGCTCTTCGCCGAGCTTCAAATCCCGCTCTTGAAGAGCCTCGACCTCAACCTCGCTGCTCGTCGCGACGACTACACCGGCTTCGGCGCCACCACCAACCCGAAGTACACCCTGCGCTACAACCCCATCGAGCAGGTCCTCTTCCGCGGCTCATATAGCACCGGTTTCCGCGTGCCGACCTTCAAACAACAGTTCGATCCCTCCTACGAGTCCATCTACGCCGGCGTCGATCTCGTGGACCCCGCCACCAACACCGCTATCCCAGCCAACAGCCTCTACACGATCAACGGCGGTAAAGCCGACCTGAAACCCGAAGAGGCCAAGATGAAGTCCGTCGGCATTGTGCTCTCGCCCCTGAAGAACATCACCTTCGGCCTCGACTGGTGGTCGGTCAATCGCACCGGCACCATCCAATCCCTGGGCACCTCAATCATCCTGCAGAATTACCAACTCTTCCCAGATCGGATCATCCGCACCGGCGGCGCCAACACCGCGATCAGTCGCATCGACGTGCGTCCGCTCAACGCCGGTGAAACCATCACCAAGGGCCTCGAGTATAACGGCCGCGGCGAATTCGGCGTTTGGGGCGGCAAGTTCGTGGTCGATGCCAACATCACCCAGCTTCTAGAGAAAAAATCGCGCCTCATCGCCTCCGCGCCTTTCGGCACGAGCGAGGTCGGCCGCTTCACCCGCGCCAGCGACATCGGCTTGAAGTGGAAATACACCTCTTCTGTTTCCTATCGTAAGGGCAAATGGTCCGGCCGACTTACCCAAGTCTTCCGCGCCGGTTACCTCGACTACGTCCCACCCGGTATCGCCAACGGCACCTACCTGCCCTACGCGCCCGACTACAAAACCAAGGTCGATGAATACGTCACCTACAACGGCAGCCTGACCTACCGCCTGAACAAAGACTTCACGCTCATCGCCGGCATCAAAAACATCCTCAACGAAGATCCACCGTTCTCGATCTCCTACGACACCAACACCGGTGCCGGTAGCAGTTGGGAGCCTCGCATCGCCGATCCTCGCGGCCGCGCCTTCACGCTCAGCGTCGAATACAAGTTCTTCTAAACCGAGCGAGCTCAGCTCAGTTGTCCTCGCGGCATCCGGTCACCCCGGGTGCCGTTTTTTTTGCGCCTATTGCACCGCGCCGAGCACCCGCGTACGCCTCACTTGCTTAGGCTCTTTCTCGACGCCCTCGTCCCGCGTAAATCCGTGCCGCAGCGCATAAGCCACGAGCTTCGGACTACCTATGCGATCGACTCGTCCCGCTCATCGAACAAATCGAAAGCCTAAATATCTCGATCATAGCCTCACGCAACGAGCGCGACGAACCCTCTTAAGCTATTAAACCTAAGACCACCCGCATCCGCAGCCGGACCAAAGATTGCATCAACATCAATTTTACCGAATACGAAAGGCCGGCGAAACGCGCCGCGCTGCAGTGAGCGCAAGAAAAACCACCTGCAAAGCCGCCGGCCAATTCCAAGGCTCCTTTTAACGCACCCCTCCTTACACCCTCGCCCCTGATTGCGGCGGAATGGTATCGCGACCAAGTCCTCGCGCAGACCCACCGTGCGACCCGCATTTTTTTACGGCCGCCCGTCACAGGGTTCATCCCGCGACATCAACAGTTCTCTGCTTACTCGTAGCGATTTATAGGTATCCGAAGTAGCCTTACTCTTAGCTAATAAATGAATATATAAAATTTATGCTAGCAGCGCAGTCGAGCGGATTACCTTACTTATAACTTATTTTAGGTTAAATTATAAATTTATTATAGGTAAAGACTCCCGGACTATAGCGTAGTGTAGTCTTGCTATAATTGCCGCCTTAAGGCCCAATGTTCTCATGGCTAAAAATACATTCGTCCAACTTGAGCAATACCGCCGCAAAGTCGCGGCCCTCGAACAGAAATTGAACCAACAAAAAAAGCGCTTGTCCCAACTCCCCGGCAAAATGGGCTTCAAGTCCATGAGCGAGTTCATCGCGGCACTGCAATCGATCACCGAGGCCCCCAAGGCCGTAAAAGCGGCGGGTAAAGTAAAGAAATCCCGCAAGCGCGCCAAAATCACCCCCGAAGTCATCGCCAAAGTGAAGGCACTCGTCGCAAAAAATAAAACCGGCAATCAGATCGCTAAAGAAGTCGGCATCTCCCTGCCTAGCGTCGGCAATATCAAGAAGAAGCTCGGCCTAGTCCGCGCCAAAAAGTAACTGCCGAGGCGCGCGATCATTCCTGATCTTCCGCTCCCCTCTACGCCGATTCCTCCGGGAGTCGGCGTTTTTTATTTTTTTTCCCAGCCGCATCCATCGCCGACCAGATCGAGGCCTGGCCCGCACCTTCACCAACACCTGCGCCATGCTGCAAGATAAGCAATTTACGCGGAGCCGCATTCCCCGCGCTGGCTTATAGTATATAAAGCATCTACGCGCACCGTTGAGCCACACCAACCCTAACAGCGGGAGTGTTTACCTGCACCGGCGAGCTTCAGCTTCGGCAAATTTATCATCGGTTTTATAACTTAATACATTTCACCCACTTTTTATTTATGCATAAAGTTCTTATTTGGGATCTTTCCACCCGTATTTTTCATTGGGCCTTGGCTAGTAGCATCGTTTCGACGTTTGTTTTCGCCTACGGTTTCGATGAACATGACCGGCTGTTTCAATGGCACATGCTCGCTGGGTTGATTGCGGCTTTTCTGTTGGTCGTGCGCATTGTGCTCGGGTTCGTGGGCACCCGTTACGTCCAGTGGAAACACTTTTTCCATTATCCGGCTGATAGCCTCAGCTATTTTCGCAGTCTAATCGGCAACCCTGCCACTCTCTACGCCGGCCACAACCCCGGTACAGCACTTATGGCGTTACTCATGTTTGGGTTCATTCCTACATTGGTCTTTACCGGGATTACGCAGGATTGGGAAATCAGTGAGGATTTGCACGCGGGTGTCGCGATCGCCCTGGCAGTCGCCGTAGGCCTGCACCTCTTAGGCTTGGTAGTCTATACCTTTAGGCAGCGCGACAATATCTCAAAGGCGATGGTGACGGGGTACAAAACCGCCCCAGTTGATTCCGGTATTTCTTCGGGCCGACCTTGGACTGGGTTGATACTGACCGCAGTGATCGCCGCTTGGATTTATACTTTGCTTGCGACTTACGATGCTAAGCAGGCGACAGTAAAAATTCCGGGGCTACAAAGCGTCATTCACCTCGGCGAGAAAGAAAAGGAAAAGCACCACGATTAAGCCATCGCGGGGCCGAGGGTAGCGCTACGTTTGATCCGCTGGCGCTTAGGCGCGGACGAAGGGGAGATAGCGCGGACGGAGTATCTCGAAACCCGCGTGATTGATGGCGCGGAGCATTTCGTTGGCCACGGCCTTACCGGAAATAATCGCGGACTCCATGCCGTAGTGATACACGCCATCAGTATAGTCACCGGCGAGCCAGATACCAGCGAGACCGGTCTGGTGTTTGCGAGGCACTTTTGACCAATAACCAACACGCGTACCGCAATACGTGTTTTTCAAACGCAACACCGTTGAATCGAAGGGCACTTGGCCACGGCAACGAGGAAAGAAGCGCTCCAGGTCTTGGTAAACTTTAGCCAAAATCTCAGCGTCACTAAGATGCAACACATCATCGGCAGCGTCGATCAGGACTTGGACTATACTGCCCTGCGCCTTAAGTTTGGGCCAATCTTTCCAATGAAAGGCTTTGTCGGCGACGGCGTCGAAGATGGGGCCGTGTTCGCGGTCGCGGTGTGAAATGTAGACATTCCCATCGGTAAAAACCTTCGTGTCGTACCAGAGGGTAATGGTGATGATGGGTGTCTCTTTAAGGTGCGCGAGCGCCTCAAAGGGAGCCGTTGCACGATGCTCAACAGGCAAGAGCGCGGGCACCGCGTAGCCGGGCACCGCAAAGATGACGTGATCGGCTTGGTGGGTGATACCAGCAGTCGTCAAGATGCGCGCGGGACCTAAGGTGGCAGGCGTAACGCTCTGGATCGCCGTCGACGCATGGATGTGTCCGCCGTGGCGCGTGATAAAATCCACTAAGGGATCGACGAGCGCATCGCCAAGCGGAGCTCCGAAAAACGTCGTATCAAAGAGCCCCATGCTGCCGTACATCGTACGAAGGAATTTAATAAATGAGGCCGCGCTGGCTTCTTCGGGTCGCAGGCCTTGGATAGTCACCGCTTCAAGCGCGAGCTGATGACGGATACCAGCGCTAAGTTTTTGCTCGAGTAAAAACTGCGTGACGGAGAGGTCGTCGAAAGATTCCGCGGTGCGATCATCCATCCGCATAATGCGGAAAATGAAACCGGTAAGCTGGAGCCGCTCACCGGGTGTGAGTCCGGGGAAAGTCGCTAGGCCGCGCAGAGTTTTTAAGACAGATTTACCCGCGAGGAGCGTGTCAATCTGGCCCGTCTGGCCGTTGCAAACGTAGTAATTACCGTCGGTTTCTTTGAGCGGTAGCGGATGGCCAATGGCCGCAAAGAGCGCATCTTTATTATGATACCACGGAAAATCGAGATGGATACCGGTCTCGACGGGACGCCCCTTGGTATCGAGCCAAGATGCACATTGGCCGCCAAGAATGGGCGCGGACTCAAAAATATTAACTTCGTACTGATCGGGCGCCGCCAATAAAAGATGCGCAGCGGAGGAAAGCCCAGCCAACCCTCCGCCGACAATGGCGACGTTCGTTTTCATGCGACGAAGACGCGTCGCGAATTAGCTCCGAGAGACGGACCACGTGCCCTTGGCGGGCTCTTCGGCGGCGGTGCTCTCGTAGGCACCAGCGATGTCGTTACCCTTGAGAGTACCAACGAGCTTGGTGGAAGCAAAGGTGCCTTGGATTTCCCAGGTGATCACGAGCTCGATCTTATCGCCCTCGACCTTGAGGGACTTAGTCTGAGCGCGCACATCAGTGCCTTCGTAGACGAAGAGGACATCCGCTCCGAGCTTGGCATCGGCACCGGCCTTGAAGTCGAGCTTGAGGACGCCGCCGATATTATTTTGGCCCTGCCATTTGCCCGCGAAGGCGCCTTTGAAAGCGGCTTTGGTGGTGGCGGGTTTGGCGGCGGTTTCAGCGGCGAGAACCGGAGAAACGACCGAGAAAGCGAGTGCTAGGAGAGCGACGAGGGGACGAAGTTTCATAGGATTAAGAATCGGGGGATAAGGATGTCTACGGATCAGGATCAAAGTAGGGGCATGAACTACAATCGCACAAGCCTAAGCGGCTACGAACACGGTTTCGCGGCCGGTGTCCGAAGCGATCTTCGGTCCTGCGTGATGGCGCGACGGAATTATACAAAGAGAATGCAACCCGGTAAGACGGACAAGAAAAAGCCCCGCTCGGTGAAGTGGCGGGGCCTGATAAGAAGGATTTATTGGCAGGCTTCACATTCGCCGCCGTTGCGCATCGCTTCGATGCTGCAGGCGGTTTTCTCCGCGGCGGTGAACTCTTTCTTCTTGGCTGCCGGCGAGGCGGTGATCTCGCCGCTGTGGCTGCCGCCGGCGTCGCCGGAGTTTTGGCCGCCGTCTTGGCCTTCTTTGATCGCGCCGCGCACTTCCTTCTTCACGGAGATGGTGGCTTTCTCGATGTTGGAGGCGCCAAGGCTGCGGAGGTAGTAGGTGGTCTTGAGGCCGGCGTGCCACGCGTGGCGGTACATGTGGCTCAGGGTCTTCAGGTCAGGCGTCTTGATCCACAGATTCACACTTTGAGCTTGGTCGATCCACTTCTGGCGCCGCGCGGCGGCGTCGACGATCCACTTCGCGTCGATGTCGAAAGCGGTGAGGTATTTGGCCTTCAGGTCCTCGGGGATACGGGTGATGTCTTTGAGCTCACCGTCGAAGTACTTGAGGTTGTCGATCATGTCCTGATCCCAGAGGCCGCGGGCCTTGAGGTCTTTCACAAGGAAGGGATTCAACACGATGAACTCACCGGAGAGGTTCGATTTAACGAAGAGGTTCTTGTAGGTGGGCTCGATGCAGGGGGAGGTGTTGGTGATGTTCGAGATCGTCGCGGTGGGGGCGATCGCTAGGACGTTACTGTTACGCATGCCTTGAGCGGCGATCTTGGCGCGGAGGGCGGTCCAATCCATCTTGCCGCCGCGGGGGACGTCGACAGCGACGCCGCGTTCTTGCTCAAGGAGGTCGACGGTGTCTTGCGGGAGGAGGCCGCGAGACCATTTCGAGCCTTTATAGCTGGAGTAGGTGCCGCGCTCGGCCGCGAGATCGGAGGAGGCTTCGTAGGCGTAGAACGCGATGGCCTCCATGGCCTCGTCGTTGAAGGTCAGCGCTTCTTCGGAGGCGAACGAGACGCCCTTCATGTAAAGGGCGTTGGCGAGACCCATGACGCCCATGCCGATGGGGCGGTGACGCATGTTGGAGGTCTTGGCGGCCTCGGTGGGGTAGAAATTAATGTCGATGACGTTGTCGAGCGCGCGGACGGCCATGCGGATGGTCTCGCGGAGTTTTTTGTGATCGAGTGAACCGTCGGCGAGGAGGTGAGTCTCAAGAATGACGGAGCCGAGATTACAGACGGCAGTTTCTTCCTTGGAGGTGTTGAGCGTGATCTCGGTGTTTTTCGTGATCAGGCCGTTGACGGTCCAAGAGTGTTCGTCGGTGTACACTTGGAGGCAGAAGGCGTCCTCGTTGGGCAGCGATTCGAGCGCTTCGAACGTGGCGTGCATTTTCTGCGCATAGCCGGGCTTTTCGAGGTTGGCGAGGAAGCGGGCGTTCTGGCGAAGCGCGCCGATTCCGGTGAGATTTTCGAGTAAGCGGCAGCCTTGAATTGAGGTGACGTGGAGGCGGAAGAGTTCGGCCTGCCAGTATTCGCGCTCACCGCCGCGACCGTCAGGCAGCAGGGCGAGTCCGGCCTCGCGCATCTTGGTGAGCGAGGATTTGATGCCGAAGTTGGCGAGGATGATTTGAATTTGCGCGAGGAATGCGCGGCTGACCGAGGCGAGCGAGCAGGTCGTAACCTCGCCACTGGCTTCGACGGTCGCATCAGCGGCGTAAAGGCCGCGGAGATAGGCTGCGGCGGTTTCGCGCGTGCCAGTCCAGATGAATTCGGGCACGGTAAGCTTGCTGTCACGGTTAAAGCCGCGGGACGCGAGCACACGTGCCAAGGGCGCAGAGGAGAGGCGGCGCTTGTATTCGTCGCCGACGAAACGAGGCGAGAGGAATGAAGATGTGTTGGCGGCCTCGCCCTGCTCGGCGAGCACGCGGGCGACGCATTGCTCGATTTCGGGGATGAGAGCGAACTCTTGAGCCCATACATCAACCATTGCGGATGTCGTGCCTTCGCGAACCAAAAACGTGCCGTCGCCGGCGATAAGGCCGGATAGGAAGGCGAGATCCTCGGCGCTGACCGCGCCCCAGAGGCCTTCGCTCTGTTGGATTTCGATTTGGTCACCGCGTTTCAATTCCTGCGCTTCAACCCAACCGCGACCAACCACCCAAACTTTGTGATCGGGAGTGACCTTGTGCGTGTAGCCTTCCTTGGTGATGATGCGGACGATGGGCGCATCGGGCCGCGGGAGTAGCATCGGGCCCGCAGAAACGGGACCGCTACGGCCGAAAACGGTGTTAACGGGCTCAGCGGTGAGCACGGTGTTGCCACAAGGTCCAACGAGAGCGGCGCGACGGGCGCGGGTGTAAAGTTCACCAACGGTAACAAGCCCCTCGGCGGTGACGACACGCTGGTCGGCGGTCATGCAGCAGAGATTCGACGAGTGGATGACGCCGACATGGTCTTGGGGGGAGCGAATGTTGCAGGCGTCTTTGAAAGTAATCCAGGGGTGACCGGTCTCGAAGATGAGGGAGAGCATCTTTTTCCAGAGGTCGAGGGCTTCGACTTTCTGGCCGTAGATTTTGCCTTCTTCGGCGAGTTTTTCGTAGGCGATGTATTTCTCTTCAAATTTTTTGCCGAAGAGATCGTGGAGGTCAGGGACTTCGTTGGTGCGGAAGAGCGTCCAGGAAGTGCGGGCTTCCATGCGTTTCATGAACAGATCGGGAATCCAGTTCGCCGTGTTCATGTCGTGGGTGCGGCGGCGGTCGTCGCCGGTGTTTTTGCGGAGCTCGAGGAATTCGTAGATGTCGTTGTGCCAGGTCTCGAGGTAAGCGCAGCCGGAGCCTTTGCGTTTACCGCCTTGGTTGATGGCAACGAGTTGATCGTTGTGAAGCTTAAGGAACGGGATGACACCTTGAGATTCACCGTTGGTGCCGCCGATGTAGGCGCCAGTGCCACGAACCGCAGTCCAGGAACCGCCGAGGCCGCCGGCCCATTTAGAGAGGTAGGCGTTTTCGGAGATGCCGCGTTGGAAGATGCCTTCGATCGAGTCGTCGACGTAGTAGAGGTAACAAGAGCTCAGCTGCGAGTGGAGCGTGCCTGAATTAAAGAGAGTCGGCGTGCTGGAGCAGAAGCGGCGGGTCTTGTAGAGGGAGTAGAGGCCGATGGCTTTGGCTTCGCGGTCGAGGGGTTCTTCGAGGGAAAGGCCCATAGCGACACGGATCCAGAAGAACTGCGGCGTCTCGAGGCGCTTGGCGGGCTTCTTGGTTTTGTCGATGATCAGGTAGCGATCGTAGAGGGTCTGGATGCCGAGGAAGTCGAACTCGAGGTCGGAGGACGGGTCGAGGGCGGCGGAGAGCTTGGCGAGGTCGAAGTCGAGCAGGCGGGGGTTGAGGCGCTTGATGGAGACGCCGTACTCGAGGTATTTTTTGAAGGCGCGCTGGTGGGCGGCTTTGAGGGCGCCGATGCCGTCGGTCATGATGTCCCAGCCGAGGACTTCTTCGTAGATGTAGGTAAGCTGGATGCGGCCGGCGAACTTGGCGAAGTCAGCGTCTTTCTCGATGAGAGTTTTCGAGTTGAGGATGATCGTGGCGTCGAGGTCCTTTTGGAGGATCTGGTCGTAGGCGGCGCGACGGAGCTCTTGTTCGATCTCTTCGTTGGTGAGGCAGAGGTCGAGGCCAATGCGGGCGAACTCGATGCGTTTGCGGAGGTCGGCGCCGTCCCAGAAAATATTTTCGCCGTTGGCTTTTTTGACAACAATCATGGTTTCCTGAGCAGGTGTAGCGGGTGCCGCGGCGGAAGGGGCTTCGTCGGTATCGCCAGCGAGGCGGGCGGCGGTGCGGTCGGCGCGGAAAAGGATGTAAGCTTCGGCGACTTTGAAGAAACCGCCTTTCATGAGTTCTTCCTGAACCATGTCCTGAACTTCTTCGATGTGGACGAAAGCTTGTTTGGAGGCGTGGACGCGCTCGGAGACGGCCTTGGTCACGGCGACGGCGGGAGCGGAGTCGCGCTGGAGGGAGAGGAAGGTTTTGCGAACGGCGATTTCGACCTTTTGCTCACTCCAAGGTACAACCTGGTTGTTACGGCGGATGACGCGGAGGGTCGACTGAGTGGCGGACTCGCGGTCGATGGCGATCTTGCGGGCGCGGTTGAGCAGCAGGCTCTTGGCGACGAAGTAGGCGTTATTATCGACGAGGGTTTTTTCGATGAGCTCGTAGAGGGTGTTAAGCGAGAGGCGGAGGGGGTTCTGGCTACGGGCGAGCCCGGTGAGGTTGGCGGTGATCTCGCGGCAGAGGCGCACGACCCAGGCGCGGTTGGTGTCGGTGAAAATGTCTTTCTCGCCTTTGGCGAGGGCGACATTGGTGAGGGCTTTGCCGAGGGTGTCGGCGACTTCGGCGAGGACGAAGCGCTCTTCGCCGTGCGGGCACAAGAGAACGACAGAGGGTACAGTGATGTTTTCGCCGGCGATGACGTCGCGCCAAGCGTAATGGGGCTTCTGATCGACGGGAGCGTGGACGGTGCGCTTGAGGGCGAGGTCGTGCGCTAGAGATTGGGAGCTGCTGTTCATTGAGAGGACGAAATGTAACGCGTTTGGAACAAAGTTGAATTTACGAAGAAGCGACGAAAAAACCTCTAGGGCGAAAATCGGGAGGGATCATCGCCTAAGAAGTGGGGTTGGGGGTGGGAACTAAGTAAGAGGAAACTATCGGGATAAAAAGACTGAGAAAGAGCACTGGAGGGGTGCTCAGAGCTCGTCGTCGGCAGCTACGTTGAGAGAGGAAGCCTTCTGGTATTCTGTGACGCGACCCTCGAAGAAGTTTTGCTCCTTCTTGATGTCCATCATCTCGGCGAGCCAAGGGAGCGGGTTCTTGGCGCTCGGGTTGAGGAGCGCGAGGCCCACGCCTTCGAGGCGGCGGTCGGCAATATAGTCGATGTAAGTAAGGAAATCTTCGAGGCGGAGACCGACGGCATTCACGGGCAGGCAATCACGGATAAATTCTTTCTCGAGCGTGATGGCTTCCTGCATGAGGTCGCGGAGCTCTTCTTTGAACTCGGCGGTCCAGATCTCGCGGTTTTCCTCGACGAGATCCATGAACAGATTGCGGAAGACTTCAATATGGTTGCTCTCGTCGCGGAGCGTGTAACGGAACATCTGGCCGATGCCAGGGAACTTGTTCTGGCGGTAAAGCGAGAGAACCATGCCAAAGAGGCCGTAAAACTGTGTGCCTTCCATGCACTGACCGAAGACAAAGATGTTTTTCGCGAGCAGCTTCTTATTCTCGATCTGAGTCATATCCAGATCACGGCGAAGTGAGCGGGAGACGCGCGTGACGAACTCGTTTTTGCGGACGATCGTGGGGACGTCCTCGAACATCGCCTCGCACTCGTGTGGGTTGATCCCGAGCGAAGCGATCATGTAGAGGAGCGAATCAGCGTGGATGTTTTCCTCGTGGGCGTGGCGACCGAGGACGAGTTTCAACTCGGGTGCGGTGACGAGCTCGCGGACAACGTGCTGGATGTTGTCACCGACAATGCCTTCAGCGGCAGAGAAATAGCCGATGCCCATGCGGATGATCCAACGCTCAACCTCGGAAAGGGCTTTTTCATCGCGCCATTGCTCGATGTCCTTGCCCATGGGGATATCTTCGGGCTCCCAATGATTAGCCTTCATCTTGCGATAAAGGTCGTAAGCCCACTGGTATTTCAAGGGGAGCAGGTTGAAGCACATGGTCTGGCGACCATTGATCACTCGCTTGGCGGCAAATGCCGCTTCCGCCTTGGCCTCGTCTAAGACGAAGGTTTTGGCGCCGACTTGAAAGGTTTTTTGCATGGAAACAGGGACTTAAAAAGGATGATTGAAGTGGTTAATTACGGTGGTTTTCGGCGACTTTAAGCCCAAAGCGAACCTAAGTTGCTGGAACTTACCGACGCGTTGTTAACCACAACAGGATGTGGTCAACCCTCGTAACGACCACAACCAATTGATCCACCGATTTTAGCCGTCAATGAGTTTGTAGCGAATTTACCTCCAAAATTGTAAAGTTTTTGGCTTGCACGCCCTGATCACGCAGTGCTCACAGTGAAAATTCAACTGGACCTCATAATTTGAGTGAAAAAAATGCGCGTCCAGAAGTGCGCATCGAAAGATCAAGCTCACGCTTTTTTTGTAGGTCTCAAAGGCTAACAATCGTAATCCTCTATCTGAAAAATCGTATCAGGGAAAATTGTACAGAAATTAGATAACAGGAAATCTAGGCGTGGATGAGGTGCAGGGGCGGCATTATTTTCACATTAAAGCATCTCAGACATTCCCGTGATTGCGCCAATCGCCCGCCTCGCCCTCGGGCACACCACCAACCGAAAAAAGCGCAACCCGAGCCAATCTGCTCGGTAAAAAGTCCGCGAAGAAGTCGGCCGGATTGCATGAACCAGGGGCTTTCTTGCTGCAATTTGCACAATATACCCGCCGCCCAACACCACCAAGGATCCTCGTAAAATTTATTTTATAACATAATAATCATATATTTACATAAATCTTAAATCCCTCTGGCACGGACCAAGGTAATAGCAAAGGCATGAACCACCGCGAAGCCTCACCCACGCCCAAGACCCAAAACCAAGCCTCACCCACACAAACCGCCCCCAACGCACCAGCGCGACACGACGCGAACCTCGTCCAACGCTTCCAAACCGGTGACGAAACCGCCTTCGTTGAAACCATGGAGCGCCATAAAGGTGAGAATTTTTGCTGCGGCCTTCAGCCTGCTTGGTAACCGCGACGACGAAGAAGAGATCGCTCAAGATACGTTTATCCGCGCGCACCGCAGCCTCGCGCGTTTTCGTGGCGACTCCTCGCTCGCAACGTGGCTGCACCGCATCGCCATAAATCTCTCGAGCAATCGCCCAACCCCGCGCAGGAAAACACGCGTGTCGAATTTTCCGAACTCATCGAAACGTTAAAGGCGCGACTCGATCCCTGCCACCGCGAAATCCTGACGCTGCACAACTTCCAGAATCACTTCTACCAGGAGATTGGGGCAGTTGGAACGCTCAACCGCAGCTCACACGCAACCTCGCGATTTCTCCCGCGTGAGCCGGACTACCGGCCAAATTATTCATCTCTGCAGAATCATTTTGGAGATCGAAAAAGAGCCAGGGTGAACCGTCGGCATTGAGCACCAGTTTGCGCGACGGCGTCCGCACACCACGCCACACCCGGTCGCATTGCTGCGGCAACGCCACCACGCTCGGCATCGAAATTCGCGCCATAACCGGCGGCCCTGCCCACTCTGCCCCACCCGCCCAAGCCCGCGTCATCGTCGGCACATCGACGAGCGAGACCGCGCCCTCATCCCGTCGCGCCGCCACACCCGCGACCCGCACCAACAACGGCACACGCACGCTTTCCTCGTGCGGCCAACCTTTGCGAAAAAACCCGTGCGATCCGTGCATGTCGCCGTGAACCGATGAAAACACCACGGTCGTCTCCGGCCCGACCGCCGCCAGCAAGCGCCCGATCGCGCGATCCGTCGCCTCGATGTGCGCGTAATAACCACTGAGCTCGGCTCGCGCCTTGGCCTCCGCTTCGCCGCCGCGCGGCACGTTGGCCGACAGAATAATTTCTTCGGGCGCCCGCGCCGCCAGTCCCGCCGCGGGCGCGGCGTAAGGCGGATGCGGCGCTTCCAAACTCACGACCCCAAACCACGGTTTTTCTCTCGGTGTTTGCGTGCCCAGCCAGGTCGCAGACCGTTCGCACACTACGTCACTCTGATAGCCCAAAAACTTTTCAGACACCGGCAAACGCGTCCCGTGCAACCACGGATCGTTCAGTAAAAATCCGCTTTCGAATCCTTCCCAAAATCCGAAACCTCCGCGCGCCTCCGGCGGCACGAGCATCCGCGCGTGCGCCTCGCCGACCAACGGCGCCTGCGGATCGCGCGACGCTAAGCCCCATTTACCAAAAAACGCCGTCGCGTAACCGCGTTCACCCAAATCATGCGCGATTGTTCGCGCTGAAACCGGTAACGCATCAAAATAATCCACGACGCCGTTGGCCGGCGAGAGCACGCCGGTCAATACCGCCGCGCGCGCGAAGGGCCCAAACGGATGCGGCGTCACCGCCTGCGTATAATTCACACTTTGCGCCGCGAGCGCATCGAGGGCCGGCGTGCGTACGTTGGGATCACCTGCGTAGCCGCACGCCGACGCCCGCCATTGGGTAGTCACGATCCATAAAATATTTGGCCGGCGGCTCATCCTGAAAACCCATACGCACTCGCGGGCGTTTGGCTATACTCCAAAATGCCGATTCAAAATCCCCGAGGCGCACCTGAAGTATAGATTTGCGGGCCAACCAGACGGAAACCACGCTCTAACTCCAAAACTGCTCAATGTCCCTGCGAATTGTCCATTACAACAACCCCGTGCTCCGCAAAAAAGGCGCGCGAGTCACCACGTTTGATAACGCGCTCCGCACGTTTGCCGCCGACATGGTAAAGACGATGCACAAAGCCGGCGGCATCGGACTAGCCGCACAACAAGTAGACCGCGCTGTTCAACTCTGCGTTGTCGATCTGCGCGAATCCGACGCCGATTACGGCTGGGAACTCGACGGCGCTCACCCGCCCGTCGATCTGTTTATGCCAATGGTGATCGCCAATCCGGTCATCACGATTGAAAAGGGCACGCCAACTGAGGTCGTCGAAGAAGGGTGTCTTTCATTTCCAGAAATACGCGGCGATGTGAAACGTCCCGTCGCCATCACCGTAAAATTTCAAGACGAACACGGCGTGCCACACGTGCTGCGCTGCGACGACTTGCTCGCCCGCTGCATCCAGCACGAGGCCGACCACCTCAACGGGATTCTTTTCATCGATCAAATGACGAAAAAAACCTTCGCTCAAATCGACGAGGCCGTAAAAACCCTCGCCCAAGAAACCAAGGCCGCCGCCAAAACCTAAGCGTCGCGCTCGTCGTAACCGACGTCGCCCTAGTTTAAACCTTCACTGTTTTTCTTTTTTTAAAATATCCCTTCCATGAGCCAAAAAGCCGACGGCATGTCCTACGCCCCCCAGGGCAAACCCAGTCCCGTAGTCAAACCCGGTGAATTCACGTTTGCCGCCGCGCACCTCGACCACGGCCACATCTACGGCCAATGCAACGGCCTCCTCGAAGCCGGCGCCGCGCTCAAGTGGGTCTACGATCCGGACCCCAAGAAAGTAGAAGCTTTCCTCGCCAAATATCCGCAGGCTAAAGTCGCCCGCTCGCTTGACGAAATCCTCGCCGACAGCGCCGTGCACCTGGTCGCCGCGGCCGCGATTCCCTGTGACCGAGGCCCCATCGGCTGCCGAGTGATGGAAGCCGGCAAAGATTATTTCACCGACAAAACCCCCTTCACTTCGCTCGACCAACTCGACGCTGCCAAGGCCGTCGTTGCGCGCACTCAAAAGAAATACTCCGTCTATTTTAGCGAACGCCTCCACGTGGAATCCGCCATGTTTGCCACCGAGCTCGTCGCCGGCG
>RGAX01000280.1 GCA_009919985.1 Opitutaceae bacterium | reverse complement strand
TTTATGTCCCGCGTCTGCGCGTGCGTGATTCTAATTTCCGCAACCGCGGCCTGTCCGGCTCCGTCCAAGTCGAGAGCGCCGCCCAGATCACCGGCCGCTCGCATCGCATCCTCTGGGGCCTCGACGGCTCCACTACGAAGCAGACCCGCTACGAGGAATTCTCCCAATACGACGGCACCAGCGGCGCCTTCCTCAATAAAATCTTCGTCGGCGAAAATTTCCCTCTCAAGCGCATCCCCGACGGCGAAATCGCCCGCTACGCCTTCTTCGCACAAGACGAATTCAACCTCGACGCCGGCCAGCGCTGGATCGCCACGTGGGGTCTGCGTCTCGACCACTACAAACTCTCCGTCACCGACGACGCCCTCTACCAAAATCTGGCCAAAGGCACCCCGCCCGTCGGCTTCGAAGAATGGTTCGTCGCCCCCAAACTCGGCTTACTCTGGCACGTCAGCTCGCAAGAGACCTTCTTCGCGCGCTACCACCGCGGCTTCCGCAACCCCACCAACGAAGACCTCAACGGCTCCATCGTAAATCTCACCACTCCGCCCGTCTACTACCGCACCAAGCCCAACCCGGCCCTCAAAGCCGAAACCAGCGACAGCTACGACATCGGCATGCGCGCCCGACGCCCCGGAACGACTTACGTTTTTAGCGTCTTCTACAACGACTACGCCGATTTTATCGACACGTTTAGCCCGACGCGCGACCCCCAACTGCCAAGCTCGCCCACCGATCCCGTCGTCTACCAATCCAAAAACGTGAGACGCGCCCGCATCTACGGCGCCGAAGCCACCGTCGAATTACCCCTTGGCCACTACGCCAAACTCCTTGATGGCACCACCTGGTCCAACTCCTATGCTTGGTCACGCGGCGATAACCTCGAGGTCAACAAACCGCTCAACTCCATCGAGCCTCCGAAATGGGTCAGCGCGCTCAGTTACGCCGCCAAAGACGCTTGGGGCCTGCGCCTCACCGCAACGACGCACGCCCGCCAGGACCACGTAGATTCCTCCGCGATCCTCTCGCTCTGGGACGGACGGCCGCCCGCGCCCGTGCAATTCGTACCCGCCGGGGTGACGCTCTTTGACGTGACCGGCTACGTGAATTTCACCAAAACCCTCCGCCTGAGCGCCGGCCTCTATAATGTGACGGACCGCCAGTATTGGTATTGGCAAGACGTGCGCGAATTGAGCAGCACCCGCGCCGACCTCACGCGCTTCGCCCAACCCGGCTTCAACAGCCGCGTGACGCTCACGTTGAGTTTCTAAGGCGCACGCTCCTTTAACCCAAACCGCCGATTCAGGTTCATGCCTGGCTCGGCGGTTTTCTTTTTCGCGGCGGCGCGACACCGGGATTGTCGCCGGCGGTTGCGGCCCACTACGTTCGAACCATGCCCAAGATCCTCCTCGTCGCCGAAAAGCCCGCGGCCGGGCGCGACTTCGCGGCGGCACTCACGAGCGGACATTTCACCGGCCAAGGCCCGCATCGCGGCCTGATGGCCGACGGTACCGAACTCACCGTCGTCTCCGCGCGCGGTCACCTTTTCGAATTGGCCAAACCCGAAACCTACGACCCGAAATTCGGCGCGTGGAACGTCCACGATCTGCCCATCGTGCCAACCAAACTCTGGGATTTCGTCGAAGAACCGCGCGCGGATGGCGAGAGCTTGCTCGCGCTGCTCCGCCAAGCCGCCGCCGCGCACGCCGGCTGCGAAATCGTCAACGGCTGTGACGCCGAGCGCGAGGGCGAGGTCATTTTTCGCAAAGCTCTGCGCGGCGTAAACGCGCCCGCCGGCACCACATACTCACGCATGTGGGCGCAAACGATGACCGTCTCCGGCCTGCAAGAGGCCTTCGCCGCCCGCCTGCCCCTCAAAGACTACAACGGCCTCGCCCAAGCTGGCTTCACCCGCGACCAAGCCGATTGGCTCGTCGGCATGAATGTCACCGTCCTCGCCACCAAAACGCTTCCGCGCGGGCGCGGCGATTGGAAGGTCTGGTCCGTGGGCCGCGTGCAGACCCCCACCCTCGCCCTCATCGTCGCACGCGATTTACTCATCGCCAATTTCGTCCCGCAAAAATTCTGGGAAGCTCACGGCACCTTCGGCGGCCTCGAAGCCAAAGCTGAACTCGACGCCTACGCCGCTGCGCCCGAGCGCATCAAACTCCTCGGCGCCCCGAGCGTCAGCAGCGAGCGCGACAAAAAAGTCTTCTGGGATAAGGCCAAGGGGGAGGCCTTCACGGCGGCCGCACTCGCGCCGGCAACCTATCGCGCCACCGAGAAAAAAACCACGCGCAGTGAGAAACCGCCCCTGCCCTTCGACCTACAGGAAATGCAGAAACTGATGTCGAAAAAATTCGGCCTCACCGCCACCGACACGCTCGCGATTCTCCAAAAACTCTACGACGCCAAGTTGATCAGTTACCCGCGTACCGATTGCCGCTACTTGCGCGAGGACATGAAGGAAAAACTCTACGCCTCGCTCGTCGAGGTCCACGCCCACCTGCGAGCGATGCGGCCCGCCCTGCATCTTTCGCAGCAGGAATTGATGTCCAAACGCGTCGCCGCCGCCGCCCGCGCCTTCGACGATAAACAGGTCGAGGGTCACTACGGTCTGGTCCCCACCGGCGAGATCAACGGCATCAACGCGCTCACCGGCAACGATCTCTTCGCTTTCCTCACGATCGTCCAAACGACCCTCATGGCCCTCGACGAAGCCGCGAAATACCGCGGCCTCACGCGCCGTTATACGCAGGAA
>RGAX01000279.1 GCA_009919985.1 Opitutaceae bacterium | reverse complement strand
CATTCCCGTGCGTGTTGCCCACCACCGTGAGCACCCCCGCTGCGATCTGCCAACTCTCGGCGGGGAAACGAGAATCTTTAATTCCGCGCCAACCCGCGGCACTGCGCCCATCCCAGAGTAAGCGCCAACCGGTTAGCTGCTCCGCGGCACTGACGTTATTCGGCGTCGTGTTGCGGATAAAAATATCATCAGGAGGCGTCGGACTTAAATCGGTGGTTTGGATCCGCAGATTGCGCCAATGCACGAGGGCGCCGGCCGCCGCGGCATTATTTTTTATCCCGTGGATTTGGAGGGCGAGAAAGCCGGTCGCGGTTTGGGCATCAATGACGTGCGCCACCGGCCGGCCGTTAACCCACGTGCGCAGGGATGAACCGATCGCTTCAATGCGCAGCTGATTCCACTCGCCGTAATGATACGCTGACTGCGCGGCAGGATTGAGCGTGACCGGATAAAACCAACCGCGGCGGGCTTCATCATAAATTCCCCCCGTCCAAGCGCGCTCCGAGGGATCGATCTCCAGCTGATAACCCCGCACGCGGCCGTTCTCTGAGGCGGCCTCACTCACTCCGCGAAATTGGATCCCTGAATTACTGCGACCGCCTAACTGCTTAACCTCACATTCAAAAATGAAATCTCCGTAGGTCTTATCCGTCGCCAAAAAACTATTTGGTGACCCGACGACGGTTGTTCCTACAATGGTACCAGCTACGACAGTGAAAGGGGCGGCGCCGTTGATCGTTCGCCATCCCGTGAGATCATGGCCATTGAAGAGCGGCTCCCAGGGGCCGGCGGTCAGCTGAGCGGTCAGAATCGCCAGGCTCATTAAATTCCACCACATCAAGCGCGCAGAGGTAAGCATCAGGGCAGGCAAGCTGGGCGCTAAAATTAAAACAAGCCTCGGCTGCTTTATATTTTTGCATCCGTTGCAGGCGGGCGGCGAGGCGTGGGTCGCGCTTAGTCGGTGAGGCTTTGCAGTTCCTCGTCAGACCACGGTTCCTCCCGCTGGCCAATTTTACGCCGGACCGCTGTGATGGTGGTGGGCGTCACGGGCGTGGCCGCGTGGCCCCAAGACGAGCGCACATAGGTGAGGGCCCCGGCGAGACTTTCATCATCGAGCGTGCGTAATGGCGGCATCATCAAGCCGCCGCCTGTTTTGCCGTTCAGGACGATGCGGGCGAGGGCTTGTTCGCTGCCGAGAACATAACGGGAGTAAAGTAGCGGTGGGGCGAGGCCGGCGAGGCCTTCGCCGTTGGGTTGATGGCAGGCGGCGCAAATGGTCGCAAACAAGGTCCGGCCTTTTTCAAAGAGGGCTTGTTGAGCGGGATTCAGGTGCGGCGCGAGCGCCGCAATTTCTTTTTCGAGACCAGGTTTACCCGGCCATCTTAATAAACTGAGGAGGTTGCCGGCGGCTTGACCTTCGGGGGTGGGGTTGGCGTTAGCTAAGTTTAGCAGCGCGCGCGGTTCGACGGGAAGCCCGCCCGTGATCGCTTGGCCGTCGGGAGTTTTTGGTAAAAAATATTTTATCCCCGCCAGTAACGCGGTGCGGCCCCAGGCCGGAAAGCCAGCCCTAGGCTCCAAGTGATCGAGCAGGCGGGTAATCTTATCGCGGTCGCCAGATTTGAGTACGGCACTCGCGGCGAGCGTGATCGCGGGTGCCGCCGCGGTGGGCTCCGCGGATGAGCCGGCGAGTTGAATAAAATCGAGTTCGCGGCCCTTCAGACCGCTGACAAGCGCATCGGCCACGAAGGGTTGGTGTCCGGCCCGCGCCGCGATCGCCACCAAAGCCGTCAGCGCGGCCGGTGAAGCTACGGGACCCAAGGACAGGGCTTGCTGAAGGGTGAGGGCCGGCGAAGCGCTGGCGTTTAACTGGATGATGCGCGTGACGATTTCGGCTCCGCCTTCAGCCGTCAGCCATTGTTCCCCCAGACGAATCGCCGCCGCGGCGACGATTGGATCGGGGCTCGCGAGTGCGGTGAGCACGGTCGCGCGATCAAGCTGAGCGCAACCCTGCAAAGTCCAAAGCGCGTGCAGCCGAGCGAGCGGGGCGTCCGCGGCGGAGCCAGCGAGCGCGCGCAGTAAAGGCGTTGCCGCTGGGTCGCGGCGCTCCACTAAAAGGCGTTGCGCGGTATCACGCCACCAGCCACTCGGGGCGCGCAGATGGTTGACGAGCTGGGCCGTGCTGGCGGTGGCGAGGTTGAATTTTACGTTCGCGCGGACCGTATTCTCTGGGACCAAGCGATAAATGCGGCCGAGGCCGAGGCCTTCGGCTAGGCCGCGGTCGTCCACCTGTTGGCGGAGAAAAGAGGTCATATAAATCCGGTGCTGAATAATGCCGCGGTACAGATCGACAATGTACAGCGCGCCGTCCGGCCCATTCGCGAGGTTGACGGGGCGAAAGCGTTCATCGGTTGAGCTAAAAAACTCCGTGCCAATTTGCGCGTTGCGTCCGGTAATCGTGCCCGCGGCTTCGGTCAGAATAATGCGTTTGATAAAATTGCCCGAGGGTTCGGCGATAAAAGCATTCCCAGCATATTCGGTGGGAAAAAGTGAGCCGCGATAAATTACGGGACCACACGCGGCCGTGACTGCCGTAATTTTCCCCTCGGGGTTGAGGTTTTTATAACCCCGATTAACTCCGGGGGTGGGGCGACTGGGCCAGATGGCTAGATTTGCCGGCGCGAGTTGCACGTTGGTGCCGGCGGGATTTTTGCCGTCCCAGACTTGGAGGGTGATCTGGTGCAGGCCGAGGGGCAGTGGAACTTGGACGTCCTTCAGTTCGGAAAGAATCTGCTGCCCCTCGCGCCACTGAAAGCGGACCAG
>RGAX01000278.1 GCA_009919985.1 Opitutaceae bacterium | reverse complement strand
AATTTGGGCGTTGTTAAAGATACGCTTGTTAGGGCGCAGCCAGCCGGATTCGAGCAGATGCGCGGCGTGAGTGCCGAGGTCGCCTTGGAGGTTTTTAAGTGTCTCGCGGCAGGTGGGGATGTAATCCTCGGGTAGTGCGCGGGAATCAGTACGGGGGTAGGTAATGACCTTGTGGCGCTCGTAAAGTGCCTGGGCGATCTGGAGGGTGCGGCGGGCAGGGAGGCCGAAACGGCCGTTCGCCTCGCGTTGCAACGTGGTCAGATCGTAAAGGCGCGGGGAGGCTTGCGTGGCGCCCTTTTTCTCTTCGGTGACTTGCGCGAGCGTGCCATCGGCGCAGGCGGCTAGAACGGCTTCACCTAGGGCTTTTTCCCAGATGCGGTCGATGCGGTCGTGTTCGTCGTCAGCGGCTTTTTTGAAATTAGCGCGTTGGTAAACGCCTTCGTAGGAGCCTTTAGCAACAGTGAATTGGGCGGTAACGCGCCAGAACGCCCGGGGCTTGAAATTACGAATTTCCAGTTCGCGGGCGAAGATGATCGCGAGGGTGGGGGTCTGCACGCGGCCGACGGAGGCGACGTTGCCGGCGCGGGAGCCAAACATGCGCTTGGTGAGGGCGCGGGTGCCATTAATGCCAATCAGCCAGTCGCTCTCAGAGCGGCAACGAGCGGCGTCGGCGAGGCCCGCCATTTGGGAGGATTCACGAAGATTTTTAAAGGCGGTGTTAATGCCTTCGGTGGTCATCGTCTGCATCCACGCGCGCTTAAAAGGGATTTTGCACTTCGTGAGCTGGTAGATATAAGTGTAGATCAGTTCACCTTCGCGGCCGGCGTCGCAGGCATTGATGATCAATTCGATGTCTTTGCGAGCGAGCAGCTTTTTTAGATGCGAAAAGCGCTCTTTGGAGGCTTCAATAGGCTTCAGGCCGAATTTTTCCGGAATAATCGGCAACATCTCCAGGCGCCAGAAGCCGTATTTCTTTTTATCAATGTCTTCTGGCATCTCGAGTTCCACGAGGTGGCCGACGGCCGAGGAAATCACGTATTCATCATTTTCGTAGTGGTCGCCTGATTTCGGGACTTTGCCAAGGGAACGGGCTAGATCGGCCGCCACAGACGGCTTCTCCGCGATGATGAGTGTCTTCATTTAAGCCGCGAGCGGTTACGGGGCGCGCGCGGTAATTTCAAGGCTTAGTTTTTTGGAGGCCCGCTCAGGGACATAAAAAAGGCCGGTTAAAAACCGGCCTTTTTTGAAACCATAGTAGCGGTAAAATCAGGCCGCCGCTTTCGGAGTTTCAGCAAGGGCTAATTCGAGCGATTTCAGCATGGCGGCGATGGTTTCATCGGTCTCATCTCCCATGTTGGAAATACGGAAGGTTTTACCCTTCAATTTTCCGTAGCCGCCATCGATCACGAGCTGGTGTTTGGATTTGAGGATTTTATTTAGTGCCCCGAGGTCGAGGTTGAGCGTGTTGGCGAAGCAGTTGAGCGAGACCGAGCCGTAGCCGTCTTTGGGGAAAAGCTTAAAACCTTTCGCCAGAACGAAGGCGCGAACGGTGGCATTAAGCCGGGCGTGGCGGGCGTAGCGCGCCTCGAGGCCCTCCGCCTTGATATCGTCGAGTTTCGACTTTAGCGCGTAGATCAGCGGTATGACCGGAGTGCTGGGGGTCATGCCGTTTTCGTGGTTTTTTTGGAATTCAATGAAATCGAAATAATAACCACGGTCGGTGGCCTTGGCGGCACGCTCGAGGGTGCGTTTGGAGACGGATACGAGGGAGAGCCCAGGCGGAAGGGCGAGGGCCTTTTGCGATCCTGTGATCAGTACGTCGATGCCGAGTTCGTCTTTCTTGATCGGTACCGCACTAAATGAGCTGACGGTATCGATGATGGAGATGACCTCGGGAAATTCGCGGAGCACCGCCATGATAGCGGGTAAGTCGCTCATGCAGCCGCAAGAGGTTTCGTTGTGGATGAGAGTGATCGCATCGTAAGCACCGGTGGCGAGTTCGCGGCGGACGGCCTCCGGATCGACAGGTTGGCCCCATTCAAATTTGAGGGCGGTGGCGGCTTTGCCGCAGCGTAGCGCGACATCGTACCACTTGTCGGAGAAGGCTCCGTTCATGCAGTTGAGCACCTTTTTCTGGCAGACGTTGCGCAGGGCGCCTTCCATTACACCCCAAGCAGAGCTGGTTGAAATATAAACCGGGTCTTGGGTGCAGGCGAGAGCTTGCAGACCGGGTTGGATGGAATTGTACAGGGCGACGAAATCGGTGCTGCGATGACCGATCATCGGCTGCGCCATAGCGCGGAGCGTTTTTTCAGAGACGGCAATGGGGCCGGGGATGAAGAGTTTGTAGCTCATAAGTGTGGGCGCGAAGCCGATCAGAAAACAGTTTACGCGTCAGAGGCCGTCAACCTTCATCGCGGTCATCAAGCCCATCATGTCTCGCGCGCAAAACCTATGTCGTTGTCCTGGTTGAAAAAGAAGTTCCGGGCTTTCGAGCTCTACACGGTGGATATCGTGCTGGGTCGCCGAGCGGATGCCGGGGCGACGGTGTATGGGGCGTTTTTGCAGGCCCTCTCGTGGTTATTTAGCGGGATCGTCCAGTTGCGGCTCTGGCTGTATCGTCACCGGGTGTTGCATGATCATCCCTTGGGCTGCCTCGTGGTTGTTGTAGGCAACCTCACGGTTGGCGGCACGGGCAAGACGCCGGTCGTGGAAAAATTTGCGCGGGCGCTGCACGACCGCGGTCGCAAAGTCGCTATTCTGAGCCGCGGTTATAAGAGCAAGGCCCCGCCATTTTGGCAAAACGCATTGCCAGCCAATC
>RGAX01000277.1 GCA_009919985.1 Opitutaceae bacterium | reverse complement strand
TCCGCCAGACGCGAGCTCGCGAGCGCCGTCTCACCGCCTAATTTTCGCACCGCCCACACCGCGTGCGCCCGCACCAGAGCTGACTCATGCGCCGCCAATCGCACCAACGGCTCCAGCAAACTCACGTCGCCCGAATTACCCGCCACGATACACGCGTTGCGCAACAACCCTGCCAGTTTCACCCGCTTGATCGGTGTTTTACGAAATACCTCCGCAAACCGAGTCGGCGTGAGCGCCAATACCTCGCGCACCGTCAACCCCGCCAGCTCGCGCCGCGCCACGAGCAACACCGAACGGCCCGCCTGCGCGAAGCGGTTCCACGGACATACTTCCAAACAAACGTCACACCCGTAAATACGGTTGCCGATTCCCGGCCTCAGCTCGCGCGGGATGATCCCTTTGTTTTCAATCGTCTGATACGAAACACACCGCCGCGCATCCACCACACCCGGCGCAGCAAACGCCTGCGTCGGGCACGCATCAAGACAGCGCGTACATTTACCGCACAATAACCCTGTGTCCGCAAAATCAGTTGCCTGCTGGCGCACCGGCGCGTCCGGCAGAAATTCCCGCCGCGTCAAAATCGTCGCCAGAAACAACCAGTTCCCGTGCCGTCGCGAGATCAACATCGCGTTTTTCCCGATAAAACCGAGTCCCGCCTTCGCCGACCAACCGCGCTCCAGTACCGGACCTGTATCAACGTACGCACGATAATCGTCCCGTGTCGCACCGTACATTTCCTCGATTACTTTTCCGGCCGCGTTCAGCCCAACTTTAATCGTGTCGTGATAATCTTCGTGCAACGCGTAACGCGCCCACGTCGCGTGTTTATCGCCCTGTGCAATCGATGAGGCATCGGCTACGTCACTCGCGTAATTAACCCCGAGCATAATCACCGAACGCGCCTCGCTCAAAACCAGCGTGGGCTTAAGGCGCTTCTCTGCCGTGCGCTCCATCCATTGCATATCAGCGTGCTGCCCTGCGGCGATCCACGCGCTCAAGCGTTCGCCGCCGAGCTCCGCCAAGGTCGCAAAACGCACCTCATCGAAACCAAGCGCCACGAGTCGCCCCCGCAAGATTTCCTGCTGTGCCCGAGCCGCCGTCTCGTCCATCGCTTTCACGTCGCCGCGCCTGCCGCGCGCGCGAATTCCACCGACTCCCGCCGCCACGTGCGCACCACGTGCGCGATGATGTCATTCATGGGTCGGCCATCGGTCAAAATAACGCTACCCGCGGTCCGATAAATCGGATCGCGCTCGGCAAATAATTTACGAATTCGCGCCTCAGGATCTTCCACGTTAAGAAGCGGGCGATTATTTTGCCGTGAAGTCCGCGCTAAGATCGTTTCCACCGACGCGTGCAAACACACCACCACGCCCCGCGCTTGGACGAGAGCCAACATCCCAGGCTGCACCACCAGTCCACCACCGCAGGCAACCACGGTTCGTGTCGCGGGATGTCCTTCTTCGATAAACGCCCGCTCCATCCCGCGAAACGCTGGCTCCCCAAGCTCTGCGAAAATCGTCGGTATCGTTTTTTTTTGGACGTGCTCAATTTCGTGATCGCTATCGACGCACGCGAAACCGAGCCGCTGCGCCAAAGCACGGCCCACGGTGCTTTTGCCCGTGCCCATAAAACCCACCAGATAAAGATTAACGTCGTCGGCTTTCATCGCAGCTGCGCGCGAGGCAAGCGCGCACCCCGCCCGCTGCCAACGTCGAAAATGCTGTCGCCCTGCGACAGCCCACCCGCGAGTATATCCGCTATGCCCGCCCGCCACGACCTCACGTTTGCCAGCGACAACACCGCCGGCATCTGCCCCGAAGCTCTCGCCGCGCTCAATGCCGCCAACGCCTCCTGCGTCCCCAGCTACGGCGAAGACGCCACCACAGCCCGCGCGCAACAGCTTTTCCGCGAGCTTTTCGCCACCGATTGCGAGACGTTTTTTGTCTTCAACGGCACTGCCGCCAACGCCCTCGCGCTTTCCGCCCTGTGCGCCCGCCATCAAAGTGTACTCTGCCACGAGGTCGCCCACATCGACACCGACGAATGCGGCGCCCCAGAATTTTTCACCGGCGGCAGCAAGCTCCTCCCACTCCCCGGCGCCTCCGGCCAACTCTCCCCCGCCACCGTTGCTGCCGCGATCACCCGAGGTCACGGCGTCCATTTCCCCAAGCCCGGCGCGCTCTCCCTTACGCAGTCCACCGAACACGGCACGCTCTATTCGCCTGCGGCCATTAGCGACCTCGCCGATCTCGCCCACGCCCACGGACTCGCCGTGCATATGGACGGCGCTCGCTTTGCCAACGCCTGCGCAGCTTCGGCGGCCCAAGGTCATAGCCCCGCCGATCTCACGTGGCGCGCCGGCGTGGACGTTCTTTGTTTCGGCGGCACTAAAAACGGTCTACTCACGACCGAGGCTGTCGTCTTTTTTAACAAAACGCTTGCTCGCGATTTCGCCTACCGCGTGAAACAAGCCGGTCAGCTCGCCTCAAAACAGCGTTTCGCCAGCGCCCAATGGTGCGCGATTCTTGAATCAGGAGCTTGGCTCCGCCACGCCACCCACGCCAACACGCAGGCCAAAAAACTCGCCACCGCCATGCGCGGACTTTCCGGGGTAACGCTGCTCCACGAACCTGCCGTCAACGCGGTCTTCATCCAACTTCACCCCGCCACCGCCCACGCGCTTTTCGCGCGTGGCTGGCACTTTCACCCCTTCATCGGCGAGCATGGTTATCGGCTCATGTGCTCTTGGGCCACAGCCGACGCCGTCATCAACGATTTTGTGGCGGATTTAAAATCCGCTTTGAACGGCACTGTTTTAAGCTAAAAAAAACCTCTCTTCCTCG
>RGAX01000276.1 GCA_009919985.1 Opitutaceae bacterium | reverse complement strand
CCGTTTCGTCGCGGCGTTTTATCCCGCCGCTGAGTTCGACGTCACCACCCGTATCAGCACCATCGCTCCCGGCCACGATTTCAAAACCGAGGGTAAGGTCCTCACTGCTCCCGGTTGGCTCGCGGTCTACAATAAAAATACCGTCGACGAGGATTCCCCCGATTCCAAAGCCCTCCCTGCGCTCACACCCGGCGACAAGGCCCAAGCTCGTACCCACGAGGCTAAACTCCACGCCGAATCCACCCGTCCACCGCCACGCTACACGGAAGCTACATTGCTCTCCGCCATGGAAGGGGCCGGCAAACTCGTCGACGATGAAGACATGGCCGAAGCCATGAAGGAACGCGGCCTAGGCACCCCGGCCACTCGCGCCGACACCGTCGAAGGGCTCATCAATCAGAAATACATGGAGCGCAATCAGCGCGAACTCGTCCCCACGCCCAAGGCCGAGTCCCTCCTCCAGTTTCTTACCGCCGTCAAAGCTGACGCCCTCACCAAGCCCGACATGACCGGCGAGTGGGAATACAAGCTCCGCCAGATGGAGCACGGCAAATACCCGCGCGACAAATTCATGGCCGAGATCGTCGAAGTCGTGAAAGGCGTCGTAGACCGCACGAAAAACTTCGAAGAAGACGACTCTGCCGCCCGCACCACCGACATCATTTCTCCCACCGACGGCAAACCCATGATGGAGACCCTCCGCGGCTACAAATCGCAGGACGGCATCCTCATGGTCTACAAAGTCGTTACTGGCCGCAAACTCGAGGAAGCCGAAGTCAAAGAACTGGTCACTAACGGTGAAATCGGGCCGCTAGACGGCTTCGTTTCCCCGCGTACCGGCAATCGTTTCCCAGCCAAACTCGTTCTCGCCGACGATCCCAAACACGAGGGCAAACGCCGCGTCGATCTCGACTTCGGCAATAAGTTCGAACTCTCCGAGCTGACGGCCTTCTGGACCGATCCGGCCACCGGGGCCGAGCTCTGCGAGGCTCCGACCAGCTACGTACTCCGAGAGAAAAGCGGCGACGCCTACGAACAGAAATTCAGCGTCGGCCGCCTGATGTGCCAAAAACCCATCACCCGCGAGATCGCCATCCAACTCGTTTCCCAGCCCAAGACCGATCTCATCACCGGCTTCACCTCGAAAAAGGGTCGTCCCTTCGACGCCTTCCTCACCCGCGTCGGGCCGAAATTCTCCTGGGAATTCCCCCCACGCAAACCGCGCGTAGGTAAGGACGGCAAAACCATCGAGCGTAAAGCCAAGGTCCCGGTCGATTTCTCGAAAGCGCAGACGCTTATTCAAAGCAAACTCCACGACGGTCAGCTCATGCTCACCGCCGATGCGTTTTACGTCACCAAGCCCCAAGCCGATGGCTCGCCCCGCGTGGTGTTCGAACTCAAGCGAATCCTCTGCGGCAAAGAGCTTCCCGTCGAAGAAATTGAGCGCCTTGTCACCGATGGCCGCACCGGACTGATCGACGAACTTGTCTCTAAACGCGGCTCGAATTTCAGCGCCTATCTGGTCCTCTCCAAGGACAAGAAAAAAGCCGAATTTGAGTTCCCGCCCCGTTGACCGGCCGCGGCCCTGCGCCGCGCCGGATCATCACTTGATTTGCCCTCGCCCCGGACCGTCCGGCGTGCCTGCATCGACGTGTCCGGTAACTTTACCCCCGCCCCTACGTCTTCCCTCCACTCGTGAAATCTTCCAAAACCTATCTGCTCGTCATCCTTGCCTGTACCACCATCGGCGGAGCCGCTTACGCTTGGAAACAATACCAAGAACTCATCCAACTGCGTGCCGCCGCCCTTGGCACCGATGAGCGGTCTGATCTTCAAAAACGACTTTGGGCCGCCGAGAAACGAGCCAAAGACCTTGCCGACCAACTCGCCGCCGCCCGCACCCGCGGCGAAGAAGCCAGCGACGAAAATGCCGACCCCCTAAACCCCGACAACGCCAACCGCGGTAATCGCAGCAACCGCGGGCCTGGTGGCCCCGGCGGACGCGGTGGCGACTTCATGGCCGCCATGCAGAAGCCCGAGATCCAGCGCCTCCTCGCTACCCAGCAAAAAGCTCAACTCGACGCCCGCTACGCCTCGCTCTTCAGGAACCTGAACCTCACCCCTGCCCAACTCGAGAAATTCAAAAATCTGCTCGTCGAACGCCAAACCTCCATGATGGACGTTATGACCGCCGCCCGCGAGCAAGGCATCAACCCCCGCACCGACCCCAAAGGCTTCCAACAACTCCTCGCCGGCACCCAAGGAGAGATCGATGCCAGCATTAAAGCCGCCATCGGGGACGATGCCTTTAATAAATATAAGAATTTCGACCAAACCGCTCCGCAACGCGGCACCACTGACCAACTCAGCCAGCGCCTGAGCTACTCCGCCACGCCGCTCACCGCCGATCAATCGGCGGCGATGCTAAAAATCCTAAGCCAAACCGCACCCGCGCGCGCCGCGACCCCCGGCGGTGCTACGATGAGCGCCAACGTAACCGTGATCGCCGAAGCCGGTCCGGGCGGCGGCCGTGGCGGCCCAGGCGGTGGCATGAATATCGTAGCTGGTCTGGGTGGCGGCTTCGGCGGCGGAGCCGGTGGCGGAGCCTCAGCCCCCATCACCGACGCTACCATCAACATGGCCCAAGGCGTCCTCAGCGGCCCTCAAATCGAAGCGCTCAAACAACTCCAAGCTGAACAACAGGCCCAACAAAAAATCGGTGAAGCCTTGCGCCAAACCATGGGCGGCAATAACGGCAACACTGGTACGCCCACCACGACGACCACCAAGAAGAAAAAAGGCGGCTGATCTCGCCCTCCCTTTTTACTTTCTTCATAGGCCGTCGCATCC
>RGAX01000275.1 GCA_009919985.1 Opitutaceae bacterium | reverse complement strand
TAAGCATACGCAATGCCATGTTTTTATTTCATTATTTATCAGATAGATATGATTTCAAATAAGCCGCGGGCAAGTTTTGCCTTCGCCTCAAACACAATAGTATGTTTGATTCTAAAAAGATAATGTGTTTGATTCTGACACGATACGCGGCGGGCGCATCCACCCCGCCATTTCTCCGCCTTTCTCTACCCCTTAACCTCCGACAACGTTGTCATGAGTAACTCAAATACAGTAGCAGTCTTCGCGGCCACCGGTCGCGCGACCGATAGTGAGGAGGTCGAATTCTCCGCCGAGCAAGTAGGCTTCGGCGTCTGTCTGATCCTCCACGACGCCCAAGTCCATGCGAGCGCGATCGCCCACGTGCTGATGCCTGATTCAAACAGCAACACCACCTTCGCTAGGAAAAATCCTTACGGGTTCAGCGACACCGCTTTCCCGGCTTTGCTGGAAACATTCCGCGGGACTTCGCGCAATTACGCCGGCGACGAGGCCTGGATCGAGGCCAAGAAACGTCTCAAAATCTATCTGATCGGTGCGAGCGAAATCACCTCATTACAAGCGAGTTCCACCGCAACCAGCATCGATCTTAATATTGGAAAATTAGTCGCAAATAAGCTTCGGGATTTGATCACGTCCGCGGGACTTGCAACTCCGATTGAAGCCCTGGGCGGCGCCAGTATACGAGACGTATCGATTCGTAACGGCACCGGCAAAGTTCTCATCGAAGAAGCGGGCCAACCGGAGAAAAACCTATGAGCACTTCTCATAACGATGAAATCGTCGAGCGCATCACGCGCCAGATGGGCGAACTGCCCACCTCCCTTGAAGTCGTATGTCGGCTGATGTTGATGCTGCGTAATCCCACGCAGGAAAACGAACACGTCGTCACCGCGCTGTATTCTGACCGCCAGCTCTCCGGCCAACTGGTGCGCAAACTCGATTCCAACGAAGAGGCCCAAGTCGACGAAAAAGGTAACGTCATCGAACGCAAACGCTCCGAAGCCGAGGTCCTCCAAGTCCTCGACGGGGCCGTGCTACAGATGGGTTACACCGCGATCCTACGCCTCGTTTCCGCACTCAGTGTCGGCAAATTACTCGCCGCCGAGCACAAAGGCTACGGCATGCAACGGCGCGACCTCTGGGTGCATTCCGTCATCGTCGCCCTGATCGCCCAAAGATTATGCGAACTGCTCGCCGAGACCGGCCGGGATTCCATCGATCCTTCACTCGCCTTCATCGCCGGGCTCATGCACGACACCGGCAAGGCCGCCCTGAGCACCGAACTTGTGCTCCACTTGGAGAAAGCGAATAAAGCCGCTTTCGAAAAAGACGCCAACTGGATTCAAATCGAAAATGAGTTGTGCCTCATTGACCACGCCGCCCTGGGCTCTCGCCTGATGAAACAATGGAAACTGCCCGTAGAGGTTTCCGATGCCGTTGCGTTCCACCACCAGCCCACCAAAGATCATAAGTTGGCCTCGCTCGTGCACCTTGCCGACTACGCCTCCCGCTTTGTGTCCAATCCCGGCGGTTGGTCCAGTTACGCGATCAAGGTGGACCCCTCCACCTTGGCGATCTGCCATTTGCGCCTCGAAGACATCCAACGCGTCGTCCTGCACGTTTCCCAAGACCGCGCTACGATCGATACTTACGCCAACATCTAAGGCTCTCAGCGGTCCGGCCAGCCGCCCCCCTCCCAACTCAGCCCTATAGCCGGGCTGAGTTCGTGTCGTTATCCTTGATTCGAACTATCGAAGGCTCCAGCCTATCGAATCTGCACTACGCCACCATGAAACCACTGCTTCTACTCTTCGGAGTCTTTCTCGCCGTGGTCGCCCATGCGCAGATTGAAGGAGAAACCGCCGCCGAACTCATCAAACGCGCCGAGCTAGGCGATGCCGTTTCTCGCGTCAAATTGAGCCTCATTCGTAGCGGCGGCGACAAACAACTCGCCTCCGAAATCCAAGCCGCCCGTTGGTACCAAGAGGCCGTCGAGCAAAACAACATCGCCTCCCAATATAGCTTGGGGCTCATGTTTGAGTCTGGTGTAGGGCCCGCCAAAGACGCCACCGAAGCCACCCGCTGGTTCCGGATGGCCGCCGAACGCGGCAATAACGCCGCACAATTCAAACTCGGCAATCACTATGCCGCCGGAGATGGCGTTGCCAAGAACTCCACGGAAGCGGCCCTCTGGTTTCGCAAAGCCGCCGAACAAGCCAACGTCGGAGCCCAACGCAACCTTGGCCTGATCCTGTTGAACGGTACCGGGGTCGCCAAAGATATTCCCCAGGCCGCTCAATGGCTCCGCAAAGCCGCCGAGCAAGGCGACGTCACCAGCCAGTATAACCTTGGCATCCTCTTCGGCAGCAAAGTTGCCAAAAGCTCCTCCGATTCCGCCCGCTGGTACCGCAAGGCTGCCGAGCAAGGCCTCGCTGCAGCCCAATTCCAGCTCGCCCTACTTTGCGAACGCGGCGACGGCACCACCAAAGACGCCATCGAAGCGGTCCAATGGCTCCAAAAAGCGGCCGAACAAGACCACGCTGAAGCCCAAACCCTGCTCGGCGAAAAATATGCCACCGGAGATGGCGTCCCTAAAGACAACGCGGAAGCCGTGAAATGGTACCGCAAAGCCGCCCAACTCGGCAGCATTTCCGCCCAATGTAACCTGGGCTTCATGTACGCCACCGGCGGGGGCGTCGAAAAAAACCCCGCTGAAGCGCTCATCTGGTTTCGCAAATCCGCCGAACTGGGCAACGCCATCGGCCAAGTTAACCTTGGCATCCTCTACCAGACCGGCAACGCCATCAGCCAAGATTATTTCGAAGCCGCCAAGTGGTACCGCAAAGCCGC
>RGAX01000274.1 GCA_009919985.1 Opitutaceae bacterium | reverse complement strand
AGGCCGCTGTGCTCAAAATCACGGCTAATGGCACCACGACTTCGCCTGTGTTGCGCGGCGCGTGGATTATGGAGCGAGTGCTTGGTCTGCCGCCACCACCCCCGCCGCCGAGCGTGCCGGCCGTCGATCCCGACACGCGAGGTGCGACGACGATCCGCCAACAACTCGAGAAACACCGAACCCAAGAAAGTTGTGCTGCGTGCCACACGAAGATCGATCCCGCCGGTTTTGCTTTGGAAAGTTTCGACGTCATGGGCGGTTGGCGCGACCGTTATCGCGCAGCAAGTGACACCAAGCCCGACCCGGGCATCGGTAAGGGCGGGCAGAAATTTTTGTTTCATACGGCATTGCCTGTCGACTCGAGTGGCGTATTGCCCGACGGTCGGGCATTCGGAAACATTCGCGATTTCAAGCGACTCCTGCTCGCTGATGAGGCTCAGCTTGCCCGTAACCTCGTGCGCCAATTCGCGATTTACGCCACCGGCGCACCGATCAGTTTCTCCGACCGCGCGATAATTGAGCAAATTTTACAGCGCTCCCGCTCGCGCCAGTACGGTGTGCGCACGCTCGTGCATGAGCTCGTACAAAGCCCGCTTTTCCTCAATAAGTAGCCGTTACCCCGCCGCATGAAAAATTCCCCTGAAGCCCGTTCCTTGCTCGGCTCCTACTTATCGACGCGGCGCGCGCTCTCGCGTCGACAGTTTTTGCGCGGGACCGGCATCGTGCTTTCCTTACCTCTGCTGGATTCGATGTTGCCGACCTTCGCGCGCGGGCAAGTAGCCAAAGAGGCAGCAGCCAAACCGCGCCGAATGCTCGCGATCTGCAACAACCTTGGGCTCGTTCCTGACCAATTTTTCCCCACGACGACGGGCCGTAATTACACGCTCTCGCCGTACCTTGAGACGTTAAAAGAGCACCGGGACGATTTCACGGTGTTTAGCGGAGTGTCGCATCCAGACGTCGATGGCGGTCATCCCGCAGATATTTGTTTTCTCACGGGGGCGCCGCATCCTGGCAGTGGCGGATTTCGCAACACGATCTCGCTCGATCAATACATCGCCGAACGCATCGGTTACCAGACGCGTTTCCCATCGCTCACCTTGGGCGTCAACGTCGCGCAGGGTTCGCGAAGTCTTTCCTGGACGGGGTCGGGCGTGCTCATTCCTTGTGAAGAAAAGGCTTCGGATGTTTTTCGGCGTCTGTTCATACAAGGCACTCCGGCTGAAGTGAACGCGCAGATGCGCAAGCTTGACCTCGGTCGCAGCATCCTGGACGCCGTGGCCGGTCAGGCTAAAGACCTCCAGCGCGGTGTGACTGCGCGCGACCGCGACCGGCTCGATCAATATTTTACGAGCGTGCGCGATCTCGAGCAACGCATGCAGATGTCGAAGGAATGGGAGCGCAAACCCAAGCCGCAGATTGATGCCCCCGTACCGCTCGATCCCGCCAGTCCGCGCGAGTACATGGACAAGGTGAAACTCATGTATGACATGGCGCGCCTCGCCTTTGAGACAGACTCTACGCGCTCGATTTCGCTCATGCTCGACAGTGTGAATTCACCGGCCATCGAGTTCGGCGATCACAAGAGTACCGATGCTTACCACAACCTTTCCCATCACGGGAAATCCACCGAGAAACTCTCACAGTTGAAGGCGATCGACGAGTGGCACATGAAGTTGCTCAACCAACTCTTCACCGACCTTAAAAACGTGCGCGAAGACGGCGAAACTCTCCTCGATCGTTCGATGATTCTTTACGGCTCCAATCTGGGTAACGCCAACACCCACGTAACCACGAATCTTCCGACGTTGTTTGCAGGTGGTGGTTTCCGCCACGGCCAACATCTCGCCTTCGACAAAGAACGAAATTATCCGCTCCCCAACCTCTTTGTCTCGATGTTGCAGCGCATGGGTCTGGAATCTGACAAGTTTGCTACCTCGACCGGCACGATGCGTGGATTGGACTTCGCCTAGGTGACTATGAACTGAGCCGCGAAATGAAGTTGCCGACTCGGGTGCTTCCTCGCGTATCTTTTAACCGCTAACTGCGTCATGAATCTTCTCTCCTTCTTATGAAAAACCGTCTCCTTATTGCCAGCACCTGCATTGCTCTTGCCTTCGCGCCCCTCGCGCAAGCCGAGGCCGCCAAAGCCGCCCCCAAGGGCGAAGAAAAACACACCGAGCTCGGTGAGAAAATGGAAAAGCTCAACGGGGCCTACCGTAAGCTGAAACGCCAAGTCGCCGATGCGACGAAGAATGAGTCATCACTCGCGCTGATCGCCACGATCAAGTCCGCCGCCGAAGGTTCGCTCGAGTTCAAGCCCGAGATCACCGCTGAAAAACCTGCCGCTGATCAGGCCAAATTTGTTGAGGCCTATAAGACCGAGATGAAGAAGATGATCGACCTTGTTGGTAAACTCGAAGCCGCGCTCAAGGCGGGTAAAAATGATGAAGCGGCTAAGATGATCGCTGACTTGGACGCCCAGCAAAAATCGTCGCACAAAGAATTCAAGAAACAGAAGCCAAAGGCTTAATTCGCAGACGATTTTTAGGTTTAAATCTTAAAAGAAAAACACCGCCCGAAGTGGGCGGTGTTTTTTTGTGGCTTGCTTGAGCCAAAGTCGCGGTGAGCCGTCGCGCGCCTTTACTTCAGCTCACGAATTTTGATGTTTCGATACCAGCAATCGTCTTGGTGGTAGGTGAGCATAATGTGGCCGACGATTTTCTCGCCGAAGCCGGCTTGTTTAGTAAACTTGCTCTTCGCGAGACCGGCTTTGACGGCGTCGCTGCCGAGGTCGTAGGTGAGGACGTTTTTACCGTTGAGCCAGTGTTCGACGTGGTTGCCTTTAACGACGATACGGGAGGCATTCCATTCGCCGATCGGTTTCATGGGTTTGTCGGCGGCGGGGGGGAGGACGTCGTAAAATGCGGCGGTCTGGCGGTGCGTGCCGATCTTGCCGTCGGGGTGGC
>RGAX01000273.1 GCA_009919985.1 Opitutaceae bacterium | reverse complement strand
CCCATGGACGACGATGCGGAAAATGAGGGCAGACTTCGCCGCGGAGCGCTGTGCGGGTTCATCGGGAACTGCGGCGATCCCGTCGCCGAGCGCAAGGCGATCCATCTGGCGTACTCCCCCGTCGCTTGGAAGTCGTTTCCGATCATCGTCGAACCCGCCGACCACGACATTATCCTCGACGTGCCCACCACTATAAACATCGACCCGCCCGGGTGCGTCGACATCGACGACTGCATTTCGATTTGGGAGGAGGACGGCGTGACAAAGGTCGCGATCACAATCGCCGACGTGGGCGAGTGGGTTCTGTCCAACCCGTGGATGATGTTTGCGGAACACATGGGGCAGACGCTCTACGACGAAAACGGCGCGATCGTGCGCTCCCTCTTCCCCCACGAATACCGCATGTCGCTGATCCCCGGTCAAAAAAGACTCGGAATCGCCCTGATGTTTGACTGGGTCGATAAAGAACCTATAAACCTCCGCTTCCGCGAGGTGACGATCTTCAACAAGAAGAAGCACACCTACGACTCTATCTACAGCGCGACCGACTTCCCGGTGAAAACCCTCTGCGAGATTTGCGAGAATATCGCGGGCATGCCTCTGGACGACTCACACAAGTGGATCGAGACGCTGATGATGTTCTACAATATTTCGATGGCAAAGCACTTGATGGCCACGGGGAGAGGCGGGATCCTGCGCGCCCACGACGCGCCCGCCCACGAAAAACTGGTCAAGTATGCGCGTCTAGGTCTGCCCGGACACCTTGCGATGTCGTCCGCGCGCTACGTCAATATAACATGCTGCGAGGATCACTACGCCATAAAGTCCGTGTACTGCCACGCGAGTTCGCCGATCCGCAGGTGGGTCGATGTCGTGAACCAATTGTGCCTGAAAGACCAGTGCCCGGGCGCCGACATCGACTTGTGCAACACGCAGCAGACGTACGGCAAGCAGCACCGGCGCGATCTGGCGCTGCTCAGCATAACGGAAAAATACGCAGGAGTATCCGTGGGCGGAGTGGTGGTTTCGCAGACGCGCGTCTGGGTGCCCGAGTGGAACCGCATGATCAGCGTGCTGAACGACCGCGAGGAGGGTGCGGATGTAAACATAGACTTTCACGTGGACATGAACAAACCCACGTGGAAGCAGCGCGTCGTGTTTCGGTGTTCTTAGTTTAGTATCGCACCTCGCAACTTCGCGAGCAGAAGGAGTCGTCGGTCGCGAGAAGGCGCGCGCCGCACCCCTCGCAGTGTCCGTAGCAAATATAGGGTTCTACGCGCGCAATCATGGCGTTTCTGCATTTTTCACGCTCGTCGCGGTCCTTGAACTCTACAGACTTCAAACACTCATCGATGAGACGGTAGACCTGCAGGGGTTTGCGTTCGTGGTCGGGAAGTGCTGTGACGACATAGAGGCAGCGCGTGTAGATATCTCCGTAGGGTCCTGTCGTCAGAATTGAGTTTGACGCCATCTTCGTATACGTTCTCGTTCCATAACTTCCAACAAATCCGTTTTGGAGACTGAATGTAAAAAGGTGGCGCCTACTTTCGCTCAAGTCGCCCTTCCCAGGGGGCGACGTGGCACTAACCGAATAGACTTACGCTTCGGCGCCTTATTAGTTTTTGTGTTTTTTGTTATGTGTATTTTTATAGTTTGGTTTATTCCTCCTCCGCCGCCGACCGCACCACGACCGCGTGCGGGTTGTGCATGCTCATTTCTATGTTTATGTTTATGTTTGCCGTCCACGCGGCGGGTTTGGAGGCGAGGATTTCGCGCCAGGTCATGCTGCCCGCGCCCCTGACCATGATCGACGCGGACAGGTCTTCGGTATTGAGGTGCCCGACCACAGACTCGAGCGCCGGACCCGGAACGTCGCCCTTGTACGCTGACGCCCCCACGACCCGCAGCGTGTCCTCGACGGTCTCGTCGAGTTCAATGTGCAGTTTGAAGGGCGTATTCTCCGGGTACCGCACGCCCTCGAACGCGAGGAACTTGCCCGTCAGACCCGGTTGCTCGTAGTGCATGTGGCGATAGCACTCGTCCCGCAACCAGAGATCCGATTCTGCCACCACTTCGCCCGTGTAATAATTCACGATGTGGAGCACTCCCACGTTTTTCTCCCCCCCTTCCGCGACTTTGACTGTCTCCGCGTCGTCGCTGTCGTCGCCCGAGAACTGCTGCTGGAGGACATGCTCAAATATCTCCTGCTCCGTCGCGAGCGCGTCGTCGCGCTCGCGCCCTATGCCGCCGAATATAGCCGCATACCCCAAATCCCACGTCCATCCTGCTGCTGCCATCATCCTGTGCTGTTGCTGTTGCTGTTGCTCGTTCAGTGTGCTCGTTATTTATAACTTTGGGGAGTTATATCTTTGTCGTGTGGGGGCAGTCTGTTTTCCTAAGCGCGAACCGATCCGTTTTCGTTCGCAGATTTGGCAAAAACGGATCGGCGAGACCGCCCAGATACCAACCGCCCCCACACAGACAGATACAATCCCCCAAGCGATTTTCAAGCAGCACAGTAGAAGAAGAACAGAACAGAAGAAAGATGTCGTATAATGCGTCAAAGGTAATCGAGGAGGTGTCGCAGGAGAACTGGCCGGCAGCCCGCGTGCGGAATATTGTCAAGGTGTTTGAGGAGCAGCGTTCGCTTCAGTGGATGCTCGACGCCCCTGCTCCTAAGCGCATGACGCGGGAGAAGGGTCTCGAGTGGTTGGCGGCGACGGCGGGGATCCCGCTGGTCGATCTCAAGTTGATGCGACCGGTGCCGTTTGTCCAGCAGTACGTGCTTGGCACTCGCGAGCATCAGTCGCTGATCCAGGCGATCAGGATAGTGCACGGCATAACCGCCCGAGCGATGTATTCGCCCGAGAAGGACTGCGCGAGCGACTACATGATCGAGCGCGCGCGCTGGTGGATTGCGTCCGAAGAAAACGCGCCGCGTGCGCCCGCGCCCGCGCCTGCCGAGGTCATTGCCGAGGCGCCCGCGCCCGCGCCTGCCGAGGTC
>RGAX01000272.1 GCA_009919985.1 Opitutaceae bacterium | reverse complement strand
GTAATCGACGCGGCGGCGGTAGGCGCGGTCATCTTGGCCAAGGGCGCGGGTGCCGTCGTCGCTCAAGGTGACCGTGGCCAGGGAGGGATCGGCGAGCTGGGTGTAGCGGGCGGTGGCGAAATCGAAAACGCCGCGGTAGGTCCGGTTGCGCTCGAGCGCGGCGCGGACCTTTTGCATAGGTTGCACGACATCGTCATTCCAACGCCAGAGATCGGCGGAGACGCGGGCATCTTCGTCGGGGAGCGTTTCGGGGTCGCGCGGGGCTTTGGGCGCGGGAGCGGTGGGGACATAGAGTTTTTTGCCGTCGCGAGAGAAGGCGAGGATCCCCTTGTCGCTGACGCTGTAAGTCGTGGGGAAATGCGCCGTGGTTGTAGACACGAGTTCGACGGCAGCGGGCGTGCCGCGCGGCCAGTGATAGAGTTTAAACGTCGGAGCTTTGGCGGTGGCGTCGTCGCGGTCGCTGACGAAGGCGGCTTGGGTTTGTTCGCGGTCCCAGGTGAGCTTCAGGTATTTACCTTTGCCGGCGAGCAGCGCGCTGGGTGCCTTGTCGGCGGGAGCGCCGGGGGTGAAAACGTAGAGCCCGTTGGTGGTGCCGGCTTTGGTGGCGAGGGTCGTGAGTAAGGTGCGGCCATCGCGGGCGAGGCTGTAGTCTAAGACGTCACTAAACGTGCGCTCGCTCGGCGTGGCGGCGGCTAGATCGAGGAGCACCAGATCGGTGCCAAACTCGGGTTTGGCGGTGGAGTTGGCGGAAGCGGTGCGGGCGCCGGTTCCGGCGCGCGTAGGGGCTGCGGCATCGTCTTCCTCGGTGCGGTTGGTGGCGTTGGCTGCAGGCGTAGGCGCGATTGCGGAGGCGGGATCGGTCTTGGGGTCAGGCTTTTTTTCCTCGGGTTTGGCTTCTTTGAGGTAAGCGAGCCACGCGCCGGCTTTGGTGGAGATTTGGAAGGATTTTACCTGCGTGATGGTGGTGACGGCACCGGTGGCGAGCTGGACGTGGAGGAGTCCGCCCTTGGGCATGGCGTCGGCGGCGAGCTTGGCTTTGCGAGCGGCGGCGAGGGCGGCTTTTGCGGGGTAAGTACTGGCGACGAGGTGTTGCGCGTCGGCGGTGAAGGCGAGGCGGATCGTGCGCGGCGCGGGCGGGGCATCGGGGTTGGCTTCGTCGGGCTGGATCGGGGGTGGGGGAAGGGCACCAACAAGGAGGCGTTGTTCCCGGCCGGTCGCGAGTTCGCGCAGGATCACTTCGCCGTCGCCGTCTTGAGGCATGAACGAGTACGCGAGCCAGCGGCCGTCACGGGAAAGCGTGGGCGAGGCGAGGCTGCGCCAGGCGTCGAAATCCTCAATAGATAGCGGGCGTTGGGCCGTGACGGTGGCGGGCGCGAGCGGCGCGGTTTCTGCGGCAAGCCTCGCAGCAGCGAGGGCGGTGACGGCGAAAAGAACCAAACGGGGTAAGGAACGCATGGGGAAGTTAAGCGATAAAATTTGGAGAAAAGACTTTAGCGAGCCCCGTAAAGGGCGGAGCCGACGCGGACTTGGGTGCTACCGGCGGCGATGGCGGGAGCGAGGTCGCCGCTCATACCCATGGAGAGTTCGCGCAGCGGGGCTTGAAAACGAGCGGCAAGCTCGTCGCGCAAAGCGCGCAGTTGGGTGAACGTGCGCTGGGCATGATCAGCGGTTTCGGCGGGTGTGGCGCCAAGCGGGGCGATGGTCATCAGCCCGTCGATGCGCAGATTTTTTTTCGTAAGGGCGAGCTCGAAGAGACGCGGCGTGTCTTCAATCTCGGCGCCGAATTTGGCCGGGTCGCGGCCGGCGTTAATCTGCAGGAAAACGGGCAGGATTTTGCCGAGCTCGGCGGCGGCGCGATCGAGGTGGTTTAAGAGTTTCTCGGAATCAACGCTTTGAACGCGGTCAAAGTGAGTGGCGGCAAGTTTGGCTTTGTTGGATTGGAGGTGGCCGATCAGTTCCCATTGCAGGGCGGGTGTGGCGCAGAGGGGACGTTTCTCGGCGGCTTCTTGGACGCGGTTTTCGCCGACGCCACGCAGGCCATAGCGCGCGGCGTAATCGGCGGCGGCGACGGGGTGCGTCTTAGTGACGGCGAGCAGTTCGACCGTGGCCGGGTCGCGGCCGGCGGCGGCGCAGGCGGTGGCGATTTGGGCGCGGACGAGCTCGGCGCGTCGGACAAATTCTTCGTAAGCGATAAACATGGGGAGCGGTGAGTGTGTAGAAAAACTAATTAGGTGTTTGCCGCCTAGCGGTCGTTTCTGCAGTGTAGCACTAAACGTGCGCTAATTATGCAAATTGAGAATTTTAAAATTTTTGCGGATTTGGTGGAGACAAAGAGCTTCTCCAAGGCCGCCAAACTCAATGGCATCACCCAATCTGCGGTGAGTCAGCAGGCGCGCGCAATGGAGCGCCATTTCAAGACGCTGTTGATCGACCGGAGTCAAAAGCAGTTTCAGCTCACGCGCGAAGGTTACCGCGTTTACGAGTCGGCCAAGGAGATGTTGCACACTTACGACAAACTCATGTGCGAGCTGCAGGAGATGAAAAAGGTCATCAGTGGGACGATCCGCATTTCCACCATCTACTCGATCGGCCTGCATGAGTTGCCGCCGTTTATCAAAAAATTCCTGCACGATTACCCCTCGGTTAACGTGCGTGTGGAATACCGTCGCTCGAATCTCGTCTACGAAGACATTTTGCACAACGCCGTGGACTTCGGTCTCGTAGCGTTCCCCGTTAAACAGCGCCAGATCGAGGTACTGCCTTTCCGCAACGATCATCTCGTGCTCATTACCCCGCCCGGTCACCCCCTGGCGAAGCGCTCCGAGATCGACGTCAAAGAATTGGGTGCACAGAAATTTATCGGCTTCGACCCCGACATCCCGACGCGCAAGGCCGTCGATCAAATCTTCCGCGAGCATAAGCTCGAGATCGAGCCCGTGATGGAGTTCGACAACATCGAGACGGTAAAACGTGCCGTCGAAATCGATCACGGTATCGCGATCGTCCCGCAGGCGACCGTCGCCCAAGAAGT
>RGAX01000271.1 GCA_009919985.1 Opitutaceae bacterium | reverse complement strand
TGGTGGCAATCTCATGGAACGATTGCAGGGGTAACGCGCGAATCTGACCGTCTGAGCGTGGCGGGCATTTCCTTTGTGCCCGCCTTGAGTGTTTTAAAGTTTCCCCACGATGCGTTCCGCTTTATTTCGTTCTACCCTGTTGGTTGCTGCAGGGCTTAGTTGGATTGTTTTGAGTTCCAAGGTGAGCGCGGCTGCGGCGTCGCTACGGCCGCAAGGTGATTTCGATGTGCGTCGCTATGGTGCGTCCGGCGACGGCGCGACACTCGATACCGCTGCGATCAATCGCGCAGTTGAAGCTGCCCACGCAGCGGGGGGTGGCACGGTGCGGTTCCCGGCGGGTAACTATTTAAGTTTTTCTATTCGTCTGCGAAGTCGGATCACCTTGCAGCTTGAGGCTGGTGCGACGCTGATTGCAGCGACTCCGGCGCTGGGCTTTGGCGCTTACGATGCAGCCGAACCCAACGAGTGGGACGCGTATCAAGATTTTGGCCACAGTCATTGGCACAATAGCCTGATCTGGGGTGAAAACCTCGAGGACATCGCCATCATCGGCCCCGGGCGGATTCATGGTAAAGGCCTCACACGATCCGGTCCCGGTCCACGCCGGCCGAGGACCGCGGGCGACATGCCGGCATCGATGCGCAACATCCGCGATCGGCAACAACTCAAGGTCGATGGTGAACCCGGTAAGGACACGAATTTCATGGATGGTCAGGGCAACAAGGCGATTGCGCTTAAAAATTGCCGGGGCGTGGAGCTGCGGGAGTTCTCCGTGTTGGCGGGCGGGCATTTCGCTTTGCTCGCCACGGGCGTGGATTTTATGAACATCGATCAAGTTGATATCGACACGAACCGCGATGGTTTCGACATCGACGCGTGTCGCGATGTGAAAATTACCCGATGTCGGGTTAATTCTCCCAGTGACGACGCCATTGTTCTGAAAAGTTCTTTCGGCCTGGGCTATGCTCGCGCTATGGAGCGCGTGAGCATCTCGGACTGTGCCGTCAGTGGCTTTGATCTCGGGACCCTGTTTGATGGTACCCGTCAGCGTACGCAGCAAATTGCGCCCGATCGAGACGGTGTGACGGGGCGCATTAAAATTGGTACGGAATCGAATGGTGGTTTTAAAAACATCACGATTCGGGATTGCACCTTTGAGCGCTGCCGAGGGCTGGCGTTGGAGACGGTCGATGGCGGCGTGATCGAGGATGTGGTCGTTAAAAATCTGACGATGAAAGAAGTGACGACGGCGCCCTTGTTCATTCGTTTGGGCAACCGCGGGCGCGGGCCGGATAATCCGCCGGTTGGCGCGGTGCGGCGGATTAGTATCAGTAACGTGCATGTGCGTGATGCGGAGGCGAGATTTGCCTCGCAGATCGTCGGGTTGGTCGGTCATCCGATTGAAGACGTGCGCTTGAGCGATATCACCATTGAGTATCGCGGCGGTGGTACCGCTGACGAGGCGAAGCTAGAGCCCGCGGAAAACGAGCGCGGTTATCCCGAGCCGAGCATGTTTGGGACGTTGCCGGTTTATGGTTTTTTTATCCGGCACGTGTCCGGGCTTACGCTCGAACGGATGAAAGTGAGCTACACGGCGCCCGAGGCGCGTCCGGCGGTGTGGCTGGAGGATGCGGTGGGCGTGAACCTGACGCAGTTTGATGCCCTGCAAATGCCAGGGGCTCCCCGTCTAGTTATGCGCGAGGTGCGCGGAATGACCCTGCGCAATTTCACCGGCCTAAAAGACGTGACCGCGGGTGCTGCGGAGCGCGAGGCGCGATAAAATCTCGTGAGTCTTTAACGCGCTGCGAGGTGTTTATTAAGGAAGGCGAGGGCTACGGGGCGCAGGTCGCGCGAAAGGGATTTCTTGTTCCAAAACTCAAAATCAAAGGTGTGGCCGGCGCCTTCGACCAAGATGAATTCGTGTTCGACTCCCTTGCGGACGAGAGCTCCAGCCAAGCTCCAGGATTGGCCGATATCGACCGTGCCATCGATGAGGCCGTGGATAATGAGTACGGGCGGAGCATTTTTCGCAACGTGAGACACCGGCGAGGCGAGGGCGAAGACGGGGTCGTCGATGCTTGCGGCGCCGAAGACTTTGAGGTCGCCGCCGGGCTTGCGTTTGCCATTGGGCACGCCCTTGGCGTCGGTTTCCAAGCGCGTGAGTAGGCTGGCCGGCCCGTACAGATCGATGATGCAGCGCACTTGGCTCGAAACTCCTGGGTAGGGTGTGGCGTTGGCCGTGGGTTCAAACTCCGCTTGATCCGCCGTGAGGCCCGTCATCAACGCGAGGTGCCCACCCGCCGAGCCACCGGCGACGGCGATGCGCTTGGGATCGATGTGATACTCGGCCGCATGGGCGCGCAGAAAGCGGACGGCGTTTTTGCAATCGTGCAGGTTGGTCGGCCACGCACCGTCCCCGAGGCGATAGTCGATGCTGACCGCGACGTAGCCGGCGGCGGCCAACGTAGCGCAGATTTCAGCCGCGCGGGTTTCGTTTTTGGTGCCGCCGGTCCAACCGCCGCCATGAATCCACACCACGGCCGGGGCGAGTGTTCCGGCGGTAAGAGTGGCGGGTAGGTAGACATCGAGTTTCTCGGCACGGTTGGGCGCGAGAAAGGTGAGGTCTTTTAAAACGCGCGGGCCTGATTCAGCGGCCTGAACGTAGCTGATTAGTGATAGGGCGAGAGAGAGCAGGGCAGCAGGAGCGAAGCGGGGCATGGTGCATTTCAATACGGCTTGGGTGCGTGATTCAAGCGTCATGGCGTTCGCCGCGTGCGGTGTACGTAGCTGCGATCCAAGTGTGCACAAAAAAGCCCCGTGCCGGTGAGGGCGCGGGGCTGAATTTTTACCAAGATGCGGACTGAAGCCGCGTAGTGAATTACTTCTTTTTAATGGCGGAGCGCTTTTCCTCGATCGCAGCTTGCGCGGCGGCGAGGCGGGCGACCGGCACGCGGTAGGGCGAGCAGGATACGTAGGTGAGGCCGACCTTATGGCAGAATTTTACGGAATCGGGGTCGCCGCCGTGTTCGCCACAGATGCCGAGCTTGATGCCTGGACGGGTTGTGTTGCCCTTCTCGCAGGCGATCTTGA
>RGAX01000028.1 GCA_009919985.1 Opitutaceae bacterium | reverse complement strand
GCCTAGAGGAACCAGGCGAAGCCACAGCCGTCAGTTGCCGACCCGATGCCCTCGTGCTGTTTAATCCCGGCCTCGTACTCGCGCCACTCGAAGGCTACACGCCCACGGGTTTCGGCACGGCCCTGAGCGCAGAACGCCTCGGTGCGGAAACCGTCGCGCTCTCACCCGGACATCACGTAAAGCGCGGCGCGCCGCCGACGATTATTTTTCATGGCGATGCCGACACCACGATTCCCTTCGCGGCGAGCGAAGTATTTACACGCGTGATGCGCGCCGCCGGCAACCGCTGCGAACTCGTGCGTTTTCCGGGCCAATCCCACGGCTTCTTCAACTTCACCCGCGCCGACAACCGCCTCTACCACGAAACCCTCGCTGCGACCGATGCGTTTCTCGTTTCCCTTGGCTACCTGCCGCCCCCACCACCGGTCCCTCGGCCGCCAAATGTCATCGTGATTTTAACCGACGACCTAGGCTACGGTGACCTCGGTGTCTACGGCGCCAAGGGCTACGCGACGCCGCACTTAGATCGTCTCGCATACGAGGGCACGATGTTCACAAATTTCCACGTCGCCCAACCCGTTTGCTCCGCCTCTCGAGCCGCCTTGCTCACCGGAGCTTATTCGAACCGCATCGGCATTCACGGCGCACTCGGGCCCAACGCCACCCACGGCCTCAACGCCAAAGAGACGACCTTACCCGAGATTTTTAAAGCGCGCGGTTACGCCACCGGCATGGCGGGTAAATGGCACCTCGGCCACCAAGCACCGTTTCTGCCTAATCGCCACGGCTTCGACGAATCATTCGGCCTGCCCTATTCCAACGACATGTGGCCGTATCACCCCGAGGCCAAACCCGGCACATACCCGCCGCTTCCGCTTTACGAAGACGGTCGCATCATCGACTCCAACGTCTCGCCCGCCTCGATGGCCGACTTCACGCAACGATTCACCGCGCGCGCCGTTTCCTTCATTAACCGCCATCACAACCAACCGTTTTTCTTTTATCTCGCGCACCCGATGCCGCACGTACCGCTCGCCGTGAGCGCTGCGTTTAAAGGTCGCTCCGGCGCCGGACTCTACGGCGATGTCATGATGGAGCTTGATTGGTCAGTGGGCGAAATCCTCCGCACGCTCGAACAACACGACCTCACGCGCGATACGCTCGTCATCTTCACCAGCGATAACGGCCCTTGGCTTAGCTACGGTAAGCACGCCGGTAGCGCAGGCCCGCTGCGCGAAGGCAAAGGCACCGCTTGGGAAGGCGGCACCCGCGTGCCCTGTCTCATGCGCTGGCCCGGACACATTGCCGCCAAGACCCAAAGCGACGCCTACGTGATGACCATCGATTTGTTGCCCACGCTCGCGCGTCTTATCAACGCTCCGCTTCCTGAGCTTCCGATCGACGGCCTCGACGTCTGGCCACTCCTCACCAGCCAAACCGGCGCCAACAACCCCCACGCAGGCTACGCCACGTGGTACAACCAAAATGAACTACAATCCGTCACGAGCGCCGACGGCCATTGGAAGCTCCTGCTCGCGCACACGTACCGCACGCTCGCCGGACGACCCGGCGGGCGCGACGGCCTCCCCGCCAAATACGAAAATCACGCGCTCAAACAACCCGTTCTCTTTGACCTCGTAAACGATCGCAGCGAAACCACCGATGTCTCCGCCGCTCACCCCGACGTCGTCCAACGCCTCCTCGCCTTCGTCGAAATCTGCCGCGCCGATCTCGGCGACTCACTCACCCAACGCACCGGCGCCGGCGTCCGCGCCCCCGGACGTTTCTCGCCGTAACTAACCTGTGGCCCTGGCATCGCCGATACCATTTACGCTTTCCCGATGAATTTCCCGCGCGCCGTCCGTCACTTGCTTTTCACGTTCTGGTGCGCCGTGCCCGCGCTCGCGTTTGCAGCCGCACCGGCGCCGCGCCCCAACATCATCGTGCTGCTCTGCGACGACCTCGGCTACGGCGATCTCAGCTGCTTCGCCCATCCTGAAATCCGCACGCCGCACATCGATCAACTCGCCCGCGAAGGCACCCGCTTCACCGACTGTTATTCCGCCTCGCCCGTGTGTTCGCCCTCCCGTGCCGGCCTCATGACGGGCCGCACGCCCAACCGCCTCGGCATCCGCGATTGGATTCCCCCTCAAAGCAGCATCTTCCTGCGCCCCGCCGAAATTACCATCGCCCAGCTCCTGAAAAAATCTGGCTACCACACGTTCCACGCCGGCAAGTGGCACCTCAACAGCCGCACCGACGGTTCCGAACCCACGCCCGGTGACGCCGGCTTCGACCACTGGCTCTACACTCAAAACAACGCCGCTCCCAGCCACCTCAATCCCCGCAATTTCATACGCAACGGCCAACCCGCCGGCCCGCTCAACGGTCCTTCTTCCCATCTCGTCGTCGCCGAGGCCAAACGCTGGCTCGAAGCAACCAAGCGCGCCGACGAGGCTCCGTTTTTCTTAAACCTCTGGTTTCACGAAACCCACGAGCCCGTCGCCGCCACTGAGGAATTTCTCGCCCTCTATCCCGATGAGAAAAACCCCGACCGCCGCCACTATCTTGGCGCCGCTTCGCAGATGGACGCCGCCGTCGGCCAGCTCCTGCGCTACCTCGACGATCACGGCCTCCGCGACAACACCTTCATCTACTTCTCTAGCGACAACGGCCCAGAAACGCTCAAGCGCTACAAAGGCGCCGAGCGCAGCTACGGTTCCCCCGGCCCGCTGCGCGGCATGAAACTCCACGTCACCGAAGCTGGCTACCGCGTCCCAGGCATCATCCGTTGGCCCGGTCACGTCGCCGCCGGCGCGACCAGCGTCGAACCGATCTGTAACCTCGATTTCCTCCCTACCGCCTGCGCGCTCGCCGGCATTGCGCCTCCGCACGACCGCGCCCTCGACGGCACGAACCTACTCCCGCTGTTTGTTGGTCAACCGCTCAGACGTCCTCACCCGCTTTATTGGCAGTACGATTTCTCCATGGGAAAACCGTGGACCCTCGCCCTCCGCGACGGCCCGTGGAAACTCCTCGCCGACGCCACGCTCAGGCACGTCGAACTCTACGACCTCACCGCTGATCTCGGTGAAAAGCAAAACCTCGCCGAGCAACACCCCGAGCGCGTCCGCGCCATGACCGCCACGCTCCGCCAACTCCGCGCCGAGATCGCGGCTGAGGGCGCGCAATCCGGCAATCCCACCGCCCGCGCCCCCGCGCCCAAAAAAGGCGACTGAGCCCGCCAATAACCCGATTAAAAATGTCCCGCCTCAACACCTCAATTTTGCGCGTCCTCACGCTGCTCGTTTTCACCTGGGCTTTGCGTCTCACCTATGCGGCCACCGCTCCAGCCAACGTGCTCTTTATTTTCGCTGACGACCAGCGCGCTGATACGATCGCCGCCCTCGGCAACCCTCACATTCAAACGCCCAACCTCGACCGACTCGCGCGTCGTGGCGTCGCCTTCACCCGAGCGTACATGCAAGGCGGCATGAACGGCGCGACCTGCGTCCCGTCACGCGCGATGCTGCTGTCTGGGCGCTCCTTGTTTCACATCGACGAAAAACTCACTCGCGACGAAACGTGGCCCGCCGCCTTCGGCCGCGCCGGTTACACGACCTTTATCAGCGGCAAATGGCATAACACCGCCGCGTCCGTCCCGCTAAGTTTCCAACGCGCCCGCCAATTGTTCACCGGTGGCATGACAAATCCGCTCCGGGCGCCACTCAGCAATCTCGAAAACGGCAAAATGAGTCCCGCCAAAATTTCACCCCAACACGCTTGCGCCACCTTCGCCGATGAGACGATCGCGTTCCTCCAAGAACCCCACCCGACCCCGTTCTTCGCTTACCTCGCCTTCGACGGTCCGCACGATCCACACATTGTGCCCGCCGAATTTCCGGTTCAGTACGACCCAGAAAAAATCCCTCTTCCCGCTAATTTTCTCGCCCAACATCCCTTCGACAACGGCGAGATGACGATCCGCGACGAGCAACTCCTCCCTTGGCCGCGCACCGCCACCGACATCCGCGCCATGCTCGCCGATTACTACCGTTACATTTCCTACCTCGATCAACTCATCGGCCGAGTACTCGATGCGCTCGATGCCTCCCCTGCCGCGCACAACACCTTCATCGTTTTCGCCGCCGATTCGGGCGTCGCTCGCGGCAGCCACGGACTCATTGGAAAACAAAACCTCTACGAGCACTCCCTGCGCGTCCCGCTCATCATCGCCGGCCCCGGTGTTCCCGCGAACACAACAACCGAGGCCCTGTGTTACCTCTACGACGTCCTCCCCACCCTGGGCGCCTTGACCCAGGTTCCAGGCCCCAAGACTAACGAAGGCATCGACCTTAGCTCCTCGATGCGCGATCCGCGCAAACCCGCTCGCCCCTCGCTCACCTTCGCTTATCAAAAAGTCCAACGCGCCCTCCGCGACGAGCGCTTCAAACTCATCCGCTATCCGCAAATCGATCGCACCCAACTTTTCGATCTCGGGAACGATCCGGACGAAATCCACGACCTCGCCGCGTTGCCCGAACACGCCGCGCGCGTTGCCGCGATGACGCAAACGCTCGCCGCCGAATTAAAAAAAATCGACGATCTCGCGCCGTTCACCGTCGCGACACTCCGTCCCGACGCTTGGACTCCGCCCCAGCGCTGATTTACCTCAAACGAGAGACACTCCCTTCGGCTCGCGCACGACGACGGTGCCTGCAATTTTATCGTGCCACGACTGCCGATCAGCCGCGAAGGCCACGCGCAGGAAACCAAGCGTGAAGATTACCAATGATAAAAAGCATCCAAGCGAGCGTGCGACCACCGTCGGCCAATCCAGCGGCCGATCATCGAGCCGCACTACGCGAAGCCCGCACACGATTCCACCAATCGTCGTGCCTTTGATTTTCCACATCACCGCGCCGTAAACCGCGAGTGCTGGCAAAATAAACGCTCCTGCACCCGTCGGTCCGCAAATCATTGCGACTAAAATCAGATCGATGAACATCGCCGCCATGCGTAGCCAATAACCCGCCCGTGGTAAGGCACTCGCCGGCGAAATCGAACCAATCAGCGGCGGCACCCATGAGACCTCGGATACTGAAGTCGGTGCACCCGCCATCGCCTCGGCCGCAACGCTCTCCGAAGTCACAAATGACGATGCCCCTGGAGCGACGGAGGCAGCAGGCGTTTCTACTTTATTTTTGACCGACAGCAACGCCGCCACGGAGCACCCCAATCCAAGCGCTCCCATCATCATGGCCGCGAGCAACCCGATCACAGGCACGTGATAGAGCACCCCAAAAATCAAACTACCGACCAAAACAGCGACGAATAGCGAACCACGTTCACGTAGCACCCGACGACCGATAAGGCCTTGAATCGCCGCCTGCCCAAACAACACTGCGAAAATGATCATCGAGGGCAAAACTAGCAAGGCCACCGGTATGCCGATGATCGTGACGCACAACAGCAAAAATAAAAAAGGTAGCGCCAATAAAGTTAGAAACGCGGAAAGCACTACGACAGCGGGACGTTCCACCAACACCTCCCCCGTACGGCGTAGGCCACTAGGAAACACGAGCGCGAGCAGCGCATAAAACCCGAGGGCGGCGAACGAGAGTTTTAGCAACCAACCCAATCCACGACCCACGCCGAGTAACGCACCGTGACTAAGGGCATGCGTCCACCACGATTGCAACGACTCTGGTGAATGGAGCTTACTACCAAAATTTTCCTTTGTAATTTTGCCTAGTACGATTGCACCGGGATCGCGCTGCAGTTCGCCGGCCAACACATTTACCTTACCTTCCACGACTGCTTTAGGGCCGAGTTTAATGTTACCCAAGACGGCGGTGACATCGCCTAACACAATGCCGTCGATCACGATATCGCCCATCACCGCAACAAGCTTGCCTTCGATTTTCTCGCCCGCGGCGACGTGGATATCGTCGGCGATTTTAACCCTATCCTCCGATTTATTTTGGGTGATGCTAACCGCATAGCTCGCCGACTCAGTCGGCGCACCGATCGCCCGTAGTGTAGAATGTTCACCCGCGGGCGCGGCTAGTTCCTGCGCCCGCAGCGCCCACGAGCACAGTAAAAACGAAACGCCAAATAGGCTGGCTTTCAGGAGTCGAGAAAAGGTTTTCATAAACATCGATAGAGTTTAAAAATAAAGGAATTCAGAAGCGTGGCACGTTGATGGTGCGATAAGCCGCGGCGCCCACGCCAATAAGTAGCCCGTACGCTGTACCCAATATCGCCAGACCTCCGTAAACCCAGAGTGGCGGAAGGGCGCGCCAAAGAGTGAGAGCGGTGCTGAAACTAACTACTATCCCATCAGCGGCGCGAGCCACGCCAGAAAACTGCGCGGCGAAACGGGCCGCGAAGTGGTGCGCAGGGCCTTGGAAAAAAACACTTGCCCCAACCACAAGCGCCGCCGCCACAACGGCCGAGGCGACTAGGAAGGCGATACGAATCGGCGCAGGCCAAAACGCATACGATTGCTGCCACCAAGGAAGCGTGGCGCGACGCGCAAGCTCCGCCCGCACGCGGGATTCTAAAGCAGCGGGGGCGCGGCGTGGCGGTTGATCACGCAACACGCGAGTAAAGAACGATTCATGCAGATCACGTGGAGAATGGGCGGGAGATTTCATGGCGTAACGCGGTAATCAGGGACGCAGAGTTTCGGCATCGGGGCCGGCGGCGCGGAGCAGAGTTTTGGCGAGCGCAGCGCGGGCGCGGAGGATATCGGTTTTTATTTTGGCCAGAGACACGCCGAGTTTTTGGGCAATCTCGTCATAGGGCATCGCTTCGAAATGATACAGGACTAGCGGGACGCGTTGATGGGCAGGGAGTTCATCGAGGGCACGTTCGACGAGAGCGCGGCGTTCATCGGCGTCGATGGCGTTGAAAAAAACCTCCGGCGCGACGAAGTTGATTTCGGGGGCATCGGAGGCATCGCCAGCATCATTACGACGGAGCTCGGAGAAAAAACGCCAGCGGTTGCGATAACGCGTGAGATGATTGAGTGAAAGGTTGGTCGCGACCGTCTTCAACCAACCACCGGCCGTGGGGCTGGCGCTCAGCATATCAAAGTGCTGAAAGGCCTTCATAAAAACTTCCTGCGCAATATCTTCAGCCTGCGTCGCGTTACCGGTAATGCGGGCCGCCGTGCTGAAGACCATGTCTTGGTAATCGCGCATGAACGTGGTGAATTCGTTCGGGGGGATTAGTCCCGGGGGTGAAGTTGGCACGGGAGGTTCATCGTTCATGTGCACAACACAGTGGCGCGACGGAAAGTCGCAGAAATCTAACTAAGGCTGCTCGGGCTGAAGCGCGAGCGCCAAGACGCCGCACCTTTAGAGGCGTCAAAGTGGGCGAAATCGCTGCGCTTAAAAATCAATGGTCTTCATCGTCCCGATCTGGACGCCGAAACGGTCGCCGTAGGGCTTCACGCGCTTAAACTCGGTGTGCGTGGCCTCGTAGCTACGTCCACCTGGCACAAAGAGAATCGAATACAGGCCCGTGCCGCGCATCGCGACGGGGGCCGGGGCAAATTTGGGGTCGACGCGGGCGAAATCGATCGAGCCTTCACCTGATTTAATTTTCACGACAAGCACGGCGCGCATGGGTTCGCGCAAAGTCGCTTCGATGCGCTCAAAAGTACGGGTGTTTTTGTCAACACGGGCGAGGACGCGAAATTTGTCAGGCGGCAGGCGTTTGTTGCCTTCTTTTTTGAGTGGGACTTCAAAGGTGATCGTTTTTTCGTCTTCTCTGGCCAAGGTCGCGCGTTCAAGGTCCATGAGTTCACCGAGCGATTGGCGATTGCCCTCGGTACTGTCGGCGCCTTCGCGTTCGGCTTTTTCGATGCGTTCGCCGCGCTTCTCGCCCCGGCGGCGATACTTTCTAAGATCGCCGGAATCCGGCTCACGCCCGTCGATGAGTAGCGGGGTGTATTGTTCAGCGTAGGGTTTGGAGGGATCAAAACGCACGACCGAGCGCTTGATCACTTTACCTTTTCCGTCCTGCTCGACGGAGGTTTGAGTATAAGCCCAACGATCTGTATCGCGCAGTGTATGCTGCAAGGCCTCACCAAGCAACGCAGGGACTTCGGATCGGCCAATAAGAGCCGAGCAGACCAAGATTAAAATGTAAAATGCACGAGGCATAGGCTTCTCAAACTATGCGTGTTCGATCGGTTTCGGCAAGTGCGGTTCGGAGGCGTGGTCTTGAAATCATGCAACAGTTACATTTTAACCACTATTTCAGCGGGGCTGCTACCCGCGAGCATCCCCCTCGATCCCATGTCTCTCGGTATACGTCATGTCGCCCAGAAAACGGGCCTTTCCGTCGCCACGATTTCGCGGGCTCTGCGTGGACTAGAAACAGTCCATCCTGCAACACGACTTCTTGTGGAAAAAGCGGCCAAGGCGGTGGGTTATCGGCGCGAACCACTGGTTGGCGCGGTGCTCTCCAGTGTGCGACGCGCCAATAAAAATCACTTTGTCGGTAATCTCGCGGTGCTCGATGTGCATCCGCCGGGGCGGCCGCAGCGGCTGAGTTTTCACCAAGCGATTTTGGATGGAGCGAAGCGACGAGCGAGCGAACTAGGTTTTGCGCTCGATGTGTTCGATCTCGGGGCCGAAGGACTCAGTATAGTGGCGGTACTGCGCATGCTACGCGCCCGCAGCGTGCTGGGACTCGTCGTGTTTCACGAGGGGCGAGCGATGGAGCTGGATGATTTTCCGTGGGACGAATTTTCCGTTGCGGAACTCGACCATGGCGCGGCGCGCCAAGCGCTCCATTGCGTGTGTCCAGACCACCACAACACCTTCACCCGAGCACTCGAGCGATTGGAGCAACTTGGCTATCGGCGCCCCGGACTTTTTATCGAACAGCACAAGGATGCTCGGTTAAAATTTAAATGGTTGGGGACATTTCTCGGCTACCAAGCGACGCATCCCGCGCTGGGTCGCGTGCCGGTGCTCAGCAAAAAAATCATCACGGCTAAAGATCTTCGCACGTGGAACGAGCGCTATCAACCCGACGTGTTAATCGGCCACAAAGACACCATCGTGCAGTGGTTAAATGCTCCGCGATCGGGAAAAGGTCCCGTGCAGGGATTTTTTAATCTCAATTGGAACGAGCGGAGCGTGCCCTGCGCCGGCATCAACCACCGACCAGATCTGCTGGGATCGGTGACTGTGGAATCTGTCGTAGCACAAATCCATCGGCATGAACGCGGTATACCGAGCGTGCCGAAGACGATCATGATCAGCGGAGAATGGCGTGACGGCCCTTCTCTATGTCAGATTGAGTAAAAATAAAAAAGCCGCCCACGAATTGAGAAGCGGCTTTTTATTTCGGCCGGATTACATCCGGCAAATCAGCAACTCGCGTTCGTAGATCATTTCCTTGGGCAGATGCGAGTGGAGATCGAGGAAGAGTTCTTCGTGACCCAGCACTTCGGCGCGCCAAGCGGCGCGGTCAAAGGCTTGGAGTTCTTCGAATTTGTCCTCTGAAAAATTCAGGCCTGTCCAGTCGATATCTTTATAACGAGGCACCCAACCGATGGGCGTCTCCTTGGCGCGGCCACCGGCGCGGACACGATCGCAGATCCATTTGAGCACGCGCATATTTTCGGAAAAACCGGGCCAGATGAATTTACCTTCTTTGTCTTTGCGGAACCAATTCACGTGGAATATGCGCGGGGTCTCTGTGAGATTGCGCTGCATGTTCATCCAATGGCGGAAATAATCAGCCATGTTGTAGCCGCAGAACGGTAACATTGCCATTGGATCGCGGCGGACTTTACCAATCGTGCCCGCGGCCGCAGCGGTCATCTCGGAGCCCATGGTGGCGCCAACGTAGACGCCGCTCGACCAGTTGAATGCCTGATAGACCAATGGCATCGTCGTGGCGCGGCGGCCGCCGAAGATGAAGGCGCTGATCGGCACGCCTTCGGGTTTTTCCCAGTCGGGGTCGATCGTGGGGCATTGTTTCGCAGGCGCGGTGAAACGGGAATTGGGGTGCGCGGCTTTGACGCCTTTTTCTTTGGCGAGCGCGGGCGTCCAGTCGTTGCCCTGCCAGTCGATCGCGTGCACTGGCGGTTTTTCGGTCATACCTTCCCACCAAACACCGCCGTCGTCAGTGAGCGCGACGTTGGTGAAAATCGTGTTTTTCGAGAGCGCCTTCATGGCGTTTGGATTGGTGTTTTCACCGGTGCCGGGGGCGACGCCAAAGAAGCCGGCCTCGGGATTAATGGCGCGGAGGCGGCCCTCGGCGTCGGGCTTGATCCACGCTATATCGTCGCCGACGGTCCAAATTTTCCAGCCCTGCTTTTGGAAATGCGGAGGCGGAATGAGCATGGCGAAGTTGGTCTTGCCGCAAGCGCTAGGAAAGGCGGCGGCGACGTAGGTTTTTTTACCCTGTGGATTTTCGACGCCGAGGATGAGCATATGCTCGGCCATCCAGCCTTCGTCACGGGCCATGGCCGAGGCGATGCGGAGGGCGAAGCACTTTTTACCGAGAAGCGCGTTGCCGCCGTAGCCGGAACCGTAGCTCCAGATTTCGCGCGTCTCGGGGAAGTGGACGATGTATTTTTCTTTGTTCGACGGCCACGAAACGTCCTTTTGGCCCTTGGCGAGGGGCGCGCCAACGGAGTGGACACAGGGGACCACGCGCTTGAAATCGCGGTCGATGAGTTCAAAAACCTTTTTGCCGATGCGCGCCATGATGCGCATATTGACGACAGCGTAAGGCGAGTCGGTGAGTTGCACGCCGATTTGCGACATGGGCGAGCCGAGCGGGCCCATGCTGTAGGGCAGTACATACATGGTGCGGCCCTTCATGCAGCCATTGAAGAGGCCCTTGAGCGTTTTACGCATCTCGAAGGGATTGACCCAGTTATTGGTCGGGCCGGCGGCCTCTTTGGAGAGGGCGCAGATAAACGTGCGGTCTTCGACGCGGGCGACGTCGCTGGCATCCGAGCGGGCGAGGTAACAGCCGGGCCATTTCTTTTGGTTCAGCTTGATGAAGGTGCCGCCGGCGACCATCTCAGCGCAGAGTTGGTCGTATTCTTCTTTGGAGCCGTCGATCCAGTGGATCGCGTCGGGCTTGCAGAGCTCTACCATTTTTTCAACCCAACGCAGTAGATGTTTATTTGTGCTGAGTGGCGTGGAGAGGCTGCGCTTTTTCATATATAATAATATGCGATCGATCGTGAGATGAGTAAACGGGAAAGCCGGCCAATGCTGATGAACAGAAGTTAATTTCAGTTCAGTATTAGCCGACTGCGTGATGGCGGGGACCGCCCCACCGAAGAGGCGGTCTAGATTCTAAGCGGGCTTAGAATTTTTTGGTGACTTGCGCCGACCAAGTGAGACCACGCGCCATGGTGTTATAAACGGCTGGATCGTAGCCGCGCGAGTCGCTCGAGAGCGGGGGCTTGGCGTCGAATAGATTATTAACTCCGAGGCGGATGTCGGTTTTGTTGAGGTAGGTGTTGCGCGAAACGATCCGGTAGGAGCCGTAAACGTTGTAAGATTTCGTATCGTGGACCGTGTAGCGGTAAGAAACCGCGCCGTTGTTCACGATGGGCGTGATGTAGCTCGGGGAACCGAGCGACTCATAGGTAGCCTGCGTGGTGGTAGCGCCTGTGTCCGTGTAGCTGCCGATGTAGTAGAAGCCAAAGCCCGCACCCCATTGCTGGCGGCGCCAGGTGAGCGTGGAGGCGCCGCGCCAGTTGGGCGAAGCACCGCCAGCGGCGTTGGTGTTGCGCAGTTCGGTGCGAGCGGCCCCGGTGACGCTGTAATTGTGGAAATCGTTGAGCTTGGTCCAGGTAGTGTTAAACACAAAGTTGCCAAGGGCGAGTTTCGGGAAGCGGTAGTTCACATCGAAGTCGAAACCGTTCACGAACTGGGAGGCTTTGTTGAAGTAAGTCGTGCGGAGGATATCGATCGAGCCGACGACGGCGCGTTGATTGCCGGGGACTTGCTTGGCGTTATACGTGGTGAAGAAATCGCGATCGGCCTGAGTAACCGCGAGGCGGACCACGGAGCCGTCGCCCTTGTAGTTGGCGGTGCCGGAGCCAAGGTCGATGGAGTTGATGTTCTGGCCCGCGGCGAGGGCGGCTTGCGTGGCGGCCTGGAGAGCCGCGGTGTCATCGGCGATTGAACCGGATGAAGAGATGATGCTCTTTTGCTCAATTTCCCAGTAATCGACGGAGACGGAGAGCCCCTTCACGAAGGGTACGTCGATGACGACGCCGCCGGATTTACCGGAGGAAGTCTCGGGCTTAAGAGCGCGATTACCAGAGGCGACACTGCGACGATTTGATGGGCCATCGGTGGTCAAACCCGTGACCGCGCTGCGGTAAGAATCGGTGCTGCCGGTGACCGTGCGGATGAGCGTGCCGGTGAAGAGTTGGGCGAGGTTAGGCGCATGGAAACCTTCGTTGTAGGAAGCGCGACCCATGATCCAAGAGTTGGGGCGCCAGTTGATGCCGTACTTCGGCTTGGTAGTGGAGCCAAAGTCGGTGTAGCTCTCGTAGCGCGCGGAAGCGGTGAGCTCGAGAGAACGCACGAGCGGGAGCGTGAATTTGTTGCCGACGAGCGGAACCACAGTCTCGAGGTAGGCGGCCGCGACGTGGCGGTTGCCGTGGGTGTCGGAGTTGGGCGAGAAGCCGAGGAAATCGTTGCTCTCGGGGTTGAGGCCGGAGCCGGCGGGATTCAAGCCGGCGTAGGGCGGACGGTAATCGTCGTAGGTCTCGTAACGGAACTCGCCACCGAAAGCGCCGCCGATGGCGTTGCCGCCCCAGATGGGGAATACATCGCCGGAGGCGCGGACGTCGCCGCTGCCGAGTTTCGTGATGCCATTGCGAATAAATTCAGAGCGGAACGTTGAAGTGACGCTGTCGGGATTCTTATAATTGCCGGTGGCGACGAGTGTGCCGTTTTGCACGGCGAAGGTGCGGGTGAAGGGGTTGAACGCTTTGGCGGGATCGGTCTGGTTGATGGCAGCGATCAACTTACTTTTCCGGCTAGGGCCGGTTTCATTTTCGATCACTCGGGCCGCAGAATAAAGCAGCGCAGCTTCCCAGGACCAAGAGCCGCTAAGTTTGCCACGGAGACCCATGACACCGCGATAAACGGAGGTGTCGACGTAATCGGTGCGTGTCGCCAGATCGGAGAGACGTTTGTTGGTGATCGAAACGGCAGAAGGCGTGCCAGTAAGGCGCGCGGTGCCGTCGGTATTAGCGGCGCCAGTGGTGGACCAGAAGCGGTCGCCGAAGGGGTTAAAGGGGTTGCTCGCGGGCACGACGATGTAGCCGTCAGTGCTTTGGGTGATGCCGTCGGCTTCGCGGTAGGTGATAGACTGGGCTTGATAGAGGCTGGCGTCGGCGAAGGCGGTGATGCGGCTGGTGAGATCAAATTCGCCGCTAGCAAAAATGTTCGCGCGATCGGACTTGGGCTGGATGACGCGCACGGCGTTGTTGTTCCAGTAGTAATCGGCCGTCACGCCAGCGCGACTTGGAGTGGCGGTGGCAAAAGCCGCGCCGCCCGTACCGTTGGGCACGAGGAAGAAGGCGCCGGAGGTGGCAGCTAACGTCGCAGGAACGCCGGTAGGACGCGCGCCGGTGAAGGAGTTAATCGAGCCGTAAGCATCGGTGCCGCCCACGGTGCCGAGTAGGTAATTACCATATTGGGTCGTGGCGGAGCGCAGGTTGAACGTGGTGACCGTCGAGAGATTCCACGGCGCGGGAGCGCGGTAGCTGTTGTCGGCTTCGGCAGAGAAAGAACGATCGCGGGCGTACATCGCTTCGCGGCTGTAGTAATCGGCGGTGATCATGGCGCGACCCCGGCCCTTCGAGAAATCGAAGCCGTGAGTGAGCGTCGCGCGGGTTTCTTGACCGTCGCCGTAGCGGGTCTCGCCAAAGCGCAACGCGAGCTCGGTGCCGCGGAAATTTTTATTGGTGACGTAATTCACGACACCAGCGACGGCGTCAGTGCCGTAGATGGACGAGGCGCCGTCACGCAGGATTTCAACGCGCTCGAGGCCGCGGTTGGGCAGGGTGTTGACGTTGGTCGAGAGCGTCGGAGCGCCGGCTTCAGACTGGCTGATGGGATGCGGCGTGAGACGACGACCGTTGAGGAGGATGAGCGTATTGCTCGAGGGAATACCACGGAGCGAGACACTGGCGTTGTCACCGCGAGCGGTGGCGCCGAGGGTCGCAGTTTCGTTGCCAGGGAGGCCGGTAACCTGCGGGAGCGCAGTCAACAATTCGGAAGGCTGCGAGGCATCGCGCACTTCGAGTTCGCTGGCAGCCAACACGGTCACGGGCAGGACTTTTTCCTGATCGAGACGCTTGACGTTGGAACCGGTGACAGTGAAAGCCTCGAGCTTGACGGTCTGATCGACCGACTGAGCGGAGGCGGTGAGGGCGAACACGGCGCTCGCCAACAAGGCGACAGCGAGGTTTAGGCGTGGGGGGTTAGCTGGTGTTGTCATGGTAGTTTAGGAAAATAGAAACAGGTGATAATTAAGGGAAAAAATGGTGAACCGCAAACGGAGCCATACCTTTATTAGAGTGGGCGATTCCGGGCGCCGTGGCGAGGGTCCAGTTAAAAGGCGCGTGACTAGTCGCAGCCGCAGCGCGCGCCTGGGCATAGAAAAACTGGCCCCGCGCAAAACGATATAGCCCCTGCGCATCAGCCTCGGGTGTGTGGCGGAGCGCCGAACTTTTCGGGTCGATATCCGCTTCACCAAGCAAAACCACGAGCGGACGCGCCCACGCCGCCCGCAAGGCCGCGACATCAATCGTGCTTCCTTTGAGTCCGTAGGGAAAAGCCACGTCGAGACTCGGCAACGTGTACCAACCGGCGTTGGCCGCTACCGCCCGCGTATAACGCGCCTCAGGCATAAAATAAACAAAACGGTGCACAAACTGCGCCCCTGCCGAATGCCCGAAGAGCATGTAATCTTTACGATGATGGCCGAGTTGCGGTGCGAGCGCGTCAAACAACGGCTCGATCATTGAATAAGACCAACGTTCGCGCGGAGTCGGATGACCCGTCTTGTCGAACATGTTGCCAGAATTATACGCTTCTTCACCGGGAAATTCTGCTTTCGAAAACTCCGGCACCACCACGAGAAACTGCTTCTGCGAAGCGAGCTCGATCCAATCATCGAGGTATTCTTCAGCGTTACGCCCCACCCCGTGCATCACAAACAACACCGGAGCATCAGCTGGCGTCGCCGCCGAGCGAAAATACCAAACCCGCAAGGTATGCCCACCGTGGGTAAACATGAAATTTCCGCGCGGTGCTACCCCAGGTTCAGCCGCCCGCGCGCCCAGTCCGGACCAGCCTAGCAGAGCCATCGCGATAAAAATGTACCAAGACTTCGTCAAAATGAGGAAAAATGATATGATGCAAAAACCCAAGAATCGAACAAAATTCGAACAAACTGACCCGCCATGCTAACTAGGTGCAATTATTTGCCTAGGGAGGGACTTCGACAGTGGGCAGCGCAGACCTACACATTCGAGCACGGTCTTGCAGAGTGCGCCGGCCCAATCCCTAATTAATCCCGATACTCTCTTCGATTCATTGCCCCACTCGTTGCCATGATAATTGCTCGCCGCGTACCCTCGTTAATTCTTGCCGGTGTCATCACTGCCGCAACGTTCAGCTTCGTCCTGCCGTACGCGCACGCTGCCACGCCAGCGAAGCCTTCGCTCACCGCCACCCCCGCGCGCACCTGGGAATTCAGCGAGGACGGAGTCACGTTTGACACGCAATTTTCCGCCGCCCGTATCAACGCCTGCACGCGTATCGCTCGCGATCACTTCGCGGTCGTGACCTCGCCGGAAAATCGCCCGATCAACGCGAGCCCGTGGTTCGCGTTCCGCGTCACCGCCAAAACGGCAAAAATCATCAAAATCCACGTCAGCTGCGAAGGCACCGCGCTGCGCTACATTCCCAAAATCAGCATCGATGGCACGAGCTGGATCGCATTACCGGCCGAGGCTTTTAAACACGGCCCCGCCGCCGATGAAGGCACGATCACGCTGAAAGTTGGCCCGGAGCCGCTGTGGGTTTCGGCGCAGGAAATTATCTCCACCGAGCGCCTCGATGCATGGAGCCGCACGCTGGAACGCCTGCCGTTCGTCACGCGCAACGAGATTGGCCGCTCCGAGCTCGGCCAACCGATTTACAAACTCGAGATCAACGCCGTGCCGACGGGAACAAAGCCCAACTTTATCACCGTAGTGAGCCGCCAACATCCACCGGAAACGACCGGCTCGCAGGCGCTGCTCCGCTTCATTGAAACCCTAGTAGCCGAGACGCCGCTTGCGCACCGCTTCCGCGAAAAATTCGCCGTGATGCTCGTACCCCTCGTCAACCCCGACGGCGTCAACGGCGGCTACTGGCGCCACAACGCCCGCGGCGTCGACCTCAACCGTGATTGGGGCCTGTGGGAAAACCCCGAGACCCGCGCCGTGCGCGATCAATTTCAAGCCATGCGCGCGCGCGGTCCCCACTATTTCCACATCGATTTTCACTCGAGCTTTGTGGACGGACTCTACACGCAGCCCGACGATTGGCCCTCGCAGTTACCCGGTTTCACTGCCGCCTGGATCGCCGGCATCACCTCCCGCCTGCCGCACAACACCCCCAAACGCTCCACGCAGCGCAAGCCGACGATCACAACCTCGCATAATTGGGCGTATCGCGAATTCGGCATCCCCACGTGCACCTACGAAGTCGGCGACAACACGGACCGAGTCATGCTTCAAGCCATCGCCACGGCCGCAGCCGAATCCCTGATGGAGCAACTGCTCGCCGCCGAGGCCACCAAGCCCACGCTTACCGCACCTGTTAAACCGTGAACAAACTCTGCATCTTCATCGGCACTACCATCGGCGGCTACCTCGGCTGGTGGTTGGGCGAGGCGCTGGGCTGGGATTTTTTCACCAACTTCATGCTGAGCGGCATCGGCAGTCTCGTGGTAGTTTACGTGAGCTGGAAACTCGCGCGGAAATTTTTCGATTAACCGCGCGGATCTACCTCAACGCTTGAAAGAATAGCCGAGTTTAAAAGTCGTGTAAGCTTTGCCGCGTTCGGTGGGCTTACTTTCCCACAGCTCGACACCCAGTGCATCGGTAAATTTATACGTGAAACCGGCGCTCCCCAGCCATTGGCCGGCGTCTTGAATCTCGATTAAGTCGGAGCGAAACGTGAGCTTGCGACCGTCAATCAGCCATGAGCGATCCAAACCAAAAAACGTCGCGTTATTTTTGCGCTGGATCGCGTAGCCAGAGTGGAAACGCACGACGCCTGTATCGTAGCTGAACACGCCATACGTCTGCGGCTGTCCCAGCCGATCACGGTCTTGGGCCCTTGGCGCAAAGTTGGCCACGCCGAGACCCAGCATCGGCCAAACCTTGTCCCAAGTTGAGGCCCATTTGGCGTTAAAATAAACCGGCACCGAAACACCCGGTTTCCAGCGCGTATCAAAGCCCGCCTCGATTCTTTCGCCGAATGGATTAAAGCCCGCGCGCGCACCCGTAAAAAAGGAGGGTTTACGATCTTCCCCAAAAGCCGAATAGCCTTGGACGACGCCGGTGCCACTCGCCGAAACATCGGCGATGGGAGTGTTGTTCAGGCCACTGCGCGAAGCCTGCGCAAGTGGGCGCAACACGACGAGGACCGTGAAAAATAAAGCTAAACGGTAAAAAGAGAAAGGCATTCAAAATTACTTTAGATCCCAGTAATAAATCTGAAGTGAATGGGGTCTGAAGAAAACTTCAGGGAGTTTGCCCTCGCGGGCCGGAAAAACGGCGCTTAAATAAACACAAGATCGGAACCACCCCACCCCGTGAAAATCCTCATTGTCGAAGACCAACGCCGACTCGGCCAATTTTTGAAAAAAGGCCTGAGTGAGCAGGCTTACACCGCAACCTGGGTGCAAACCTGCGCCGCCGCGCGAGACGCACTCTGCGAAACCCATTACGACACCATCATTCTCGATCTCGGTTTACCCGATGGCGATGGCCTAGAGTTGTTGCGCGAGTGGCGCCGCGGAGGTTTCAACGAGCCCGTGCTGATTCTGAGTGCGCGCGACTCGGTCCAAGATCGCATTAAAGGACTCGATCTCGGCGCAGATGATTATTTGGCCAAGCCGTTTTCGCTCGAAGAATTACTCGCTCGCGTGCGCTCCCTACTCCGGCGCCAAAGCGCGGCCAAAGATACCGTGTTGGAGCATCGAGGTTTGCGCATGGATTTACTGGGTCGCACGGTCACGCTTAATGGCGCACCGATCGATCTAACCAGCCGCGAATTTGCGCTGCTGGAAGTTTTCCTACACAATCCAGGCCGCATCTTGCCGCGCACACTCATTTCGGAAAAAATCTGGGAATCGCATTACGACGTGGATACCAACCTGCTCGATGTTTATATGAGCAAATTGCGTTCAAAAATCGAAGTAGATCCCGCGCATCCTCGTTTTAAGACCATGCGTGGCGTGGGTTATCAATTGCTGTGAAATCGATCGGTATTCGCCTCGCGTTTTGGTATGCGTTTGCTTCGACGGCGACTTTCGCGGCACTTTTCTTGGGAGGTCGGTATTATCTAGAAAAGCATGCGATCGATGCGCTCGAGTTATTGAACGCCGCGGAATTTGAACAAATTCGGCCGCGGCTAGGCCCCGACTACGCCAAGCTCTCTGCGGTCGAAATTGAAGAGCGCCTGCGCGAAACAACGGAGTACGCTTCCGTATTATTTTATATCGAAATTCATCGGAGAGGAACCGGGACGGTGTTTCGCTCGAGTAATCTCAAAGGGCAGTCGATACCAGATAAGCCGGGCATCCATTATAATTCTGTAGTAAACGGCATTGGGGAGCTGCGCGTTTCAGAATTTATCATGGAGCCCATGGAAATAATGATCGCCACCTCCAAAAGACAGGTTCGAGGAGTGATGAAGGCCTACGAGCAACTTTTTGTGGGTTTGCTACTGGTGATGCTGATAGCCAGTAGCGCAGTCGGGTATGGCTTAAGTCGGCTGGCGCTTCAGCCGGTCCGTTTGATCCAGGAAACGGCTGCTCGCATCAATTCGGATAATCTTGGCGAACGCATTCCAGTCCCTGCAGTGCATGATGAAATTTCAAATTTGGCGAGGTTACTTAACGAAATGTTCGATCGCATTGAGGTCGCCTTTAACCAAACGCGGCGCTTCACCGCGGAGGCTTCACATGAACTAAAAACGCCGCTTTCGTTGGTGCGGCTGCAGACTGAAAAGTTGGCGCTTGAGGGTGGTTTAAAGCCCGCCCAAGAGGAGGCGGTGCACATGGCGTTGGAGGAAATCGCCCGGCTTAACCAGATCATAGAAGAGCTACTGTTTCTTTCCCGGGCCGAATCGCAGGCCGTCACACTCCAGACTCAACTCCAAGACCCACGCATGATGCTGGAAGCTTTTGCGATTGATGCCCGGGTGCTTGCCGAATCTCGTGGCGTCAAATTTA
>RGAX01000270.1 GCA_009919985.1 Opitutaceae bacterium | reverse complement strand
GTTTTGGTGGCATTGCCGCACTTCGGGGTGGCGGCACCGGCGGGTTTTGATTTTTTGGCGATGTCGAATCTACCTTCAGGCGCGGGCTTGAGTAGCAGCGCGGCAATCGAGTTGGCGTCGGCGTTGGCTTTTTTGGAAATGGCGGGCGTTCGCCCGCCGCTTGAGACGGTGGTGAAAATCGGACGGCACGCGGAAAATCATTTCGTGGGCGTGCCATGCGGCATTCTTGATCAAGGCGTATCCGGCTTTGGGCAGAAAAACAAATTGGTGTGGATCGATTGTCGCGGGCCGTTATTTGCGACGGTGCCCTTGCCGGCGGCGGCGCATTTTTGGATTTTTAATACGCACACCAAGCACGCGCTCGTCGACGGACTGTACGCGGCGCGGCATCGCGAATGCATGACGGCGGCGCGGGCGCTCGGGGTCGAGCTGCTCGTGGAAACAAATGATGCGGCGCTTGCGTCGGCGCAGGTAAACCTCGGGCCGGAGTGCTCGCGGCGGGCGCGGCACGTCATCGAGGAAATCGCACGCGTGGCCGCGGCGCGGACTGCGCTTGAAGGTGGCGACTTGGTCTCGGCAGGCAGGTTGCTTACCGCCTCGCACCGCAGCTCGCAGTTGCTTTTTGAAAACAGCACCGCAGAGCTAGATTTTCTAGTCGATGCATTGGTGGCATCACCTCAGGTATACGGGGCGCGGCTGACAGGCGGTGGTTTCGGCGGCGCGGTGATGGCTCTGACAAGTGCGTTGTTCGGTGAGGCTGAAGCGCACGCGGTGGCGTCGGCGTACCGGGAAAAATTCGGCTCTCTACCGGAAATTTTACACGCGCAAACGGGTGACGGCGCGGCGTTAATCTGATTTTTTTCTCCATGAATCCCACGATGACGACAGCAGAACTAAATCGAGCGAGGCGGCTTTTGTGTGCGCTGCAGGATTCGATTCGTGATGCGCTGGTGGCGGCGCGCGTTCGTCAGGCCGCAACGTTTTCGCGGGTCGCGGCGGTGACGGCGGCGGATACGATTTATCAAGTCGATCGGTTGAGCGAGGCGGCGATCATGGCGTGGTTCGAGGCGCATTGGCCGCGGGCCTGGCCCGTGGAGTTGGTGATGGAAGGTTTGGCCGACGGGGAGCCGGCGACGTTTCCGCGCGGCACGCCGGTGGCGCGGACGCGCTTCAAGTGCATCCTCGATCCGATCGATGGCACGCGCAGTTTCATGTACGATAAGCGTTCGGCGTGGAGTCTGGCTGGGCTCGCGGTGCAGCGCGGGGTTAAAAATCACCTCGGCGACATCGTGGTGGCTGCGATGACGGAGTTGCCCACTAGCAAGCATTGGCGTGCGGATCAACTCAGCGCGGTGCGCGGCGGTGGTGTAGTCGCTGAGGCGGTTGATGTGCGCGGCAGCAGTCGAAAAAAAATCACGGTGCGGCCCTCGCCGTTGAAACATTTTGAGCACGGGTTTGCCTCGCTCGCGCGGTTTTTCCCCGAGGGTAAAGGCCTGCTCGGCGCCATCGAGGAAACACTCTGGAAAGAACTCGGTGTGCACGGAAAAAACGGCGGGCAACTTGTCTTCGATGACCAGTATATTTGCACGGGTGGTCAGCTGCATGAGTTGATCGTTGGGCATGACCGAATGTTGGGTGACTTACGGCCGTTGGCGTACGCGAAGCTGGGTTTCTCGAGCGCAACGTTGTGCTGTCACCCCTACGATATTTGCACGGCGTTGATCGCGCGCGAGGCCGGTTGCGTGATCGAGGCGCCGGCGGGCGGGGTGTTGCGTTATCCGCTCGATACGACGACGCCAGTGGCGTGGATGGGCTACGCGAATGCGTCGCTCGCGCGCGTGGTGCGGCCGGCGTTGCGGCGCGTGATGGCGGCCTATCTCTAAGCGAGGGCGCGACGGCTGCGCCTTAGAACAGTTCGCCGAATTGCGCGAACCACGCGGTGACAAAACCGCGTAGAAACAAAAAATAAATCGCCCCGGCAATCGCGAGCATCGGCCCAAACGGCACCTGCGCGCCTAGGCTGATTGCAGACGGTTCGCCCTCGGCAGTTTTAGCTTTCAGGGCTGCGGGCGCCGCAGCGTGGCCAGCGATTTTTTGCCAGAGCCAAGCGATCGCCACCCAGACGGTGCCAATCACCGCCCCGCCGAAAACGGCTATGACCGCGCCTTGCCAGCCGGTAAACGCGCCGATGGCGCCGACAAATTTTACGTCACCAAAACCCATGGCTTCTTTTTTGAAAATGATCTCGGCGAGCAGCGCAATCCAGAGTACCAGGCCCGAGCCCATCAGCAGCCCTTGAAGTGATATCGCCACGGCGCGGATACTCGCGAGCAGGAAAAAATCACTGTTTTGGCCATGGAGCGCGGGCACCAATACGGAGAGAATCACGCCCACGACCCCGAGCCCGAGGGTGAACGTGTCAGGGATAATCATGTGATCGAGGTCGATGAAGCTCGCGCACACCAAGCCGCTCAAAAATACCCAGCCCACGACGGCGACCACCGGCGGAAAGTGCAGCCAGCAGGCTAGGAACAGGCCGGCGGTAAGGAGCTCGACGAAGGGATATCGAAAAGAAAACGCGGCGCCGCAGCAGCGGGCGCGTCCGCGCAAGATGAGCCACGAGAGCGCGGGGATGTTGTCGTGCCACGCGATAGGTTTTCCACAGGCGCAGTGCGAGCCGGGCGTTACGATAGATTTTTCCGCAGGTACCCGGTAGATGACGACGTTCAAAAAGCTGCCGACCATCGCGCCCAAGAGCGCGGCGGCGGTGGGTAACACCCAAGGATAAGCGGCGGGGATTTCGGCGTAGGCGGAAAACATGGCTAAAGCGTCGGGGCGAAGCGATGCGGGGGCAAGCGGGCGCTAGCGCGCGAGGGCGGTGCGCGCGGCGGCGGCCATGATTGGCGCGGTCGTGGCGGCGGGCACGTCGGTCCAGATTTCGAGGGCTTTGGCGCCTTGGTGAACGAGCATCGCCAGACCGTTCGCGCAGGGCAGACCTAAGCTGGCGGCGCGGGTGAGTAGTGGCGTCTGCGGTGGATTATAGATCATGTCGAAGACGGCGGCGAGGTTGGGCAACCTCGTGAGATCGACGGGCAAGTCGTCCGTGGGGCGAAGGCCCGCGCTGGTGGCGTTGATCACG